>NZ_JBSGTX010000012.1:0-5848 GCF_053607625.1 Streptomyces sp. NPDC055103 | reverse complement strand
CCGCGGCCGCCGGGGGGCCCCCGGCCCCGGTGTTCCCGGCGGTCGTCGCTTTCATGGCTTCCCCTTTGGGCCTGGGGTTTACTTCGGATTATCCGGGTCTGCCGTGGGCGGGCGCCGGACGGCACCGGCCGGCGACCGCGAACTCATATCAGGGTGATGGTGATCATCTCTTCCGTACGACCACGAAATCGGCCAGCGCGGTGAGCTGCGCGCGCACGCGGGCGGGCATGTCCACCTCGTGCAGGGCCTCGATCGCGACGGCGTGCTGGCGGCGGGCCTCCTGGGAGGTCCACTCGCGTCCTCCGGCCTCCTCGATGAGGGCGGCCCGGAAGGCGAACTCCTCCTCGGAGAAGGTGTCGAAGTCGTTGGACTTGGCGTCCTCGGCGAGCAGTTCCCCGAGCCGCTCGGAGGCGTCGCCGCCGGCGGCGAGGGCGGCGACGACCGGCAGGGACTTCTTGCGCTGCCGCAGGTCGCTCCAGGTCTGCTTGCCGGTGGCCTCCGGGTCGCCCCAGATGCCGAGCAGGTCGTCCACGGCCTGGAAGGCCAGGCCCAGGTGGTAGCCGTACTCCTCCAGCTTGTCGGCGGTGCGGTCGTCGGCCCCGCCGAGGACGGCACCGATGGAGACAGCGCAGGCGAGCAGGGCGCCCGTCTTGTTGCCCTCCATCTCCAGGCACTCCTCGACGGTGACCCGCTCGCGGTGCTCGTACGAGATGTCCTGGGCCTGCCCGTCGATGAGCTTGCGGGTGGCCGTGGTCAGCCGGCGGGTGGCCCGGCCTGCCTCGACGGTGCCGAGTTCCAGCAGCAGCTCGTTGGCGAGGGCGAAGAGGGCGTCACCGACGAGGATGGCCTGGGCGGGGCCGTGCACCTTCCACACGGTGTCGCGGTGGCGGCGCTGCTCGTCGCCGTCCATGAGGTCGTCGTGGAGCAGCGAGAAGTTGTGGACGAGCTCCACGGCGACGGCGCCGGGGATGCCGACCTCGGGCGCGGCGCCCGCGGCCTCGGCCGAGAGCAGGGCGAGCGCGGGGCGGATCGCCTTGCCCCCGTCGCCGTCGGCGGGGTTGCCGCGGGCGTCGATCCAGCCGAAGTGGTAGGCGGCCACGGTGTCCATGGGCGCGGCGAGGCGGTCGACGGCCGCCCGCATTACGGGGGTGGACAGGGTCCGCCCCCGCTCCAGCAGTGCGGACACGTCCGCGGTGTCGACGGCCGGATTACCCGGCGGCACAGTCGGCACGGTCTCTCCTCTAGTTCCGGTACTCACAGTCATGCCGCCTCCTGCAGCGGATGGTCATGACGGCGGCCGAGGGTGGAGAGCGCCGCGCCCGCTGCGCTGAATCCGCTGCGGACGGCGCCCTCCATGGTCGCGGGCCAGCCGGTGGCGGTCCAGGAGCCGGCCAGGTACAGGCCGGGGACCCGGGTACGGGCGCCGGGGCGGAGCCGGCCGACGCCCGGGGAGGGGGCGAACGTCGCCGTCCGCTCCCTGGTGACGAAGAAGTCGCGGATCCCGGCGCCGCGGGCGGCGGGGAGCAGCCGCTCCAGCTCCGGGAGGTAGCGCTCGCGCAGGGCGGCGACGGGTTCGTCGATCTCGTCCTGGGCGGCGGACTGCGAGACGGCGAGGTACTGGCCGCCGCCCTTCAGTCCGGAGGAGTCGGTGCGGTCGAAGACCCACTGCACCGGGGAGCCCAGCGCCGTGAAGAAGGGCCGCTTGAGCACCTTGCGGTCGTAGACGACGTGGAGGTTGAGGATGGGCGCGGTGGTGATGTCGAGGAGCCGGTCGGGGTCGTCGAGGGCGCCCTCGGGCAGCAGGGCGTGGGTCTCCTGCTGCGGTACGGCGAGGACGACGGTGTCGGCGTCGAGCGTCTCCCCCGGCACCTCGACGGCCCAACGTCCGTCGTCGGTACGGGAGATCCGCTCGGCCTTGGTGCGCAGCAGGGTGCGGACGCCGAGGGCGTCGAGCTCCTTCGCGGGCCTGGTGTCGTGGAGTTCGCCGAGCGGGACGTGGGCCCAGCCGATGTCGGCGGCGCCGGGCTCGGAGAGGAGCCCGGTTTTGAAGACCATCGCGGCGAGCCCCATGGAGGCCTGCGGGGCGGGGGCGTTGAGGGTGGGGATGCCGACCAGGTCCCAGAGGGCCTCGACGGTCCGCGGGGACTGTCCGTGGCGGCCGAGCCAGGTGGCGAAGTCGATGCCGTCGAGGGCGGGGTCGGCGGGGTCGAGCTTCTTCAGGGCGAGCGCGGCCCGCCCGACGGAGGCACGCTCGGCGAGCGAGAGGTGCGGGTACGCCGCGAGGCTGCGCGCGAGGTGCAGGGGTACGGGGAGGTTGTCGCGGCGGATCCGGCCGAGCCGGGGGCCGCGGGGGTGCCCGACGTCGAGGACGGGGACGTCGAGGCGGTCCTGGAGGGGGGCGAGGCGGGCGCCGTCGATCCGGTCGAGGAACCAGCGGTAGGCGGTGCAGCAGCGGAGGTACACGTGCTGGCCGTTGTCGACGGTGAGGTCGCCGCGGCGGAAGGAGAAGGCGAGGCCGCCGAGGCGGGGCCGGCCTTCGAGCAGGGTGACGCGGACGCCGGCGTCGGCGAGCCGGAGCGCGGCCGTGATCCCGGCGAGCCCGCCGCCGACGACGACGGCGTGGGGCTGCGGGTTCCGCTCGGTTCCGTCGGTCGTCACACGGCCTCCGTTCGGGTCGGGGCGGTCGGCAGGGGCGCCCGGGACGGGAACACCCCGGGCAGGGGCACCCCAGGCAGGGACGCCGTGGCGGCGTTCCGGGTTGCCCGGCCGTCAGGAGCGTACGGGCCCATCAGGCACGCCCCCTGACGGTACGCCGGGCGATGGTGCGGGTGTCGAGCCCGGAGAGGCCGCGCACGGCGACGTACGCCTTCTCCCGGCCCGGCAGCGAGACCCGGCCGCGCAGGACGGCCTCGGGGTCGCGCTCGATGCGGTCGAGCAGCCGCCGGTAGATGCCCGCCATGGCCGCGACGCACGCGCCGCTGCGCCGGTCGAGCATCGGCAGCAGCCGGTAGCCCTCGGCGAACAGGGCGCGGGCGCGCCGGACTTCGAAGTGGACGAGCCCGGCGAAGTCGGCGCCCGGAGGCGGGGTCTCGCTCCCGAAGCCGTCCCCGCAGCCGAACTTGGCGAGGTCGTCGGCGGGCAGGTAGGTGCGCCCGTTCCCGGCGTCCTCACGGACGTCCCTGAGGATGTTGGTGAGTTGGAGCGCGAGGCCGAGGGTGTCGGCGTACTCGGGGGCGCGATCGGCGCCCTGGGCGCCGGGCTGCGTGCCGAAGACGCCGAGCGAGATCCGGCCGATCGCCCCGGCGACGCAGCGGCAGTAGACCTTGAGGTCGTCCCAGCTCTCGTAGGTCGCGCCGCGTACGTCCATGAGGACGCCGTCGATGAGCTCGTCGAGACCGCCGAGCGGGATCGGGAAGCGGCGGGCCGAGTCGGCGAGGGCGACCGCGACCGGGTCGGTGTCGTCCTCGTCGATCTCGCCGGAGCGGACCCGGTCGAGGAGCGCGCGGGTGGCTTCGAGCCGCTCCCGCTTGGCCTCGGGCGGGAGCGTGCCGTCGCCGATGTCGTCGACGCGCCGCGAGAAGGCGTACAGCGCGGACATCGCCTGGCGCTTCTCGGTCGGCAGCAGCCGGATCCCGTACGCGAAGTTGCGTGCCTGCTGACCGGTGACCGCCTCGCAGTAGCTGTAGGCGGCCTGTACGGGTGCCGACGGCTGGAGCTGTCCCTCCACGGTGGCGCTCACCCCTCTCTCCGCGCCTGGAGCAGAACCGCTCCGGCCTGGCGCATCAGGCTCGGCTTGGTGGGCCTCGGCGGGCCGGGCAGGACGTCGAATCCGGCGGCTGTGACCGCGTCGAGCGCCGCGAGGCCCCCGGCGGTGAATCCGGCGAGGAGCAGGCGGAGTCGGCCGTGGACGCTGCCGACGAGCGGGATGCCCGTGTGCAGCAGTTCGCGGGCCCGCTCGGCCTCGAAGGCGATCAGCGCGCGGACGGAGGCGCCCGCGGTGGGCCGGGCGAGGTCGTCCTCGGTGACGTGGAACCGCTTGAGGTCCTCGGCGGGCAGGTAGATCCGGTCGTTGCCGAGGTCCTCGGCGACGTCCTGGAGGTGCTCGACGATCTGCAGAGCGGTGCAGATCTCGTCGGAGCGCCGGATCCGCTCGGGGGTGTCGGTGCCGGTGATGGCGAGGACGAGGCGGCCGACGGGGTTGGCGGAGAGCTCGCAGTACGCGAGGAGGTCGTCGTACGTCTCGTAGCGGCGTACCAGCTGGTCCTGGCGGTTGGCGGCGATCAGTCCGAGGAAGGGCTCGGGGGTGAGGCCGCACCGCAGGACGGTCGGCCGGAGCGCGCGCAGCAGGGGGTGGCGCGGGGTGCCGTCGAAGACGCGGCGGAGGTCGGCCTCGAAGGCGTCGAGGAGGGCAAGCCGGTCCTCGGCCTCAGCGGGGGCGAGCCCGAGGTGCCGGGCGTCGGCGCCGCCGGGGGCCAGGTCGCCGTCGCCGATGTCGTCGACGAGACGGGCGTAGCCGTAGACGGCCATGAGGTCGTCGCGCCAGGCGCGGGGCAGGAAGAAGGGGGCCACGGGGAAGTTCTCGTCCGCGGCCTTGCCGAGTGTGGTGCGCGAGGAGGCGTCGGGGCGCACCTGCCGGGTACCCGTCACTGGGCGCTGCCCGACGAGGGGACGGCGACACCCTCGTGGAGCTGGAGATTCTGCGTCATGGCCGTCACGACTCCCGTTCTACACTGCCGATCCAATCCATCCTATTTCGGACACGCCGCCTACTCCTGCCCGCCGGGCCGTCACCCGGCGACCCGATGGCCGTGGGGTATCGCCCTACTTGCCTCGAAACAGACCGGTCCAGCTTACGTTGTACGACGGCGATCGTCGTTCCGGGGTGGCGGGGATCGGGGACTTCATCCGTACGTGTCGTCAACTCTCCTGCACGGCAAGGGAGTTCGATCCGGAAGGAGTCAGAGAACCCGCGTGCCGGAGACGACCATGGCCAGGGTGGATTCGACGACGTCGTTCCTGCGCTGCACGGAGAGGCGCCGCAGCGGGCCGTCGAGCAGGAGGAGTGACAGTCCGTGCACGGCCGACCACGCCGCCGCGCCGGCTGAGGGGCGCACGCCCGGCCGCGGGCCACCGGCCTTGGCAAGGCCCTCAAGACCCTCCCTGAGCAGGGTGAACGCGCGGATCTCGGACTCGGGGGCCGGCCGGCCGGGGGCGGGGTCGTCACCGCCGGCGGGGCGGGGGACGCAGAACGCGGCCCGGTAGAGGCCGGGCTGCTCCACGGCGAAGCCGACGTACCCCCGGCAGAGGGCGACGAGCCTGCGCTCGGCGGCCAGGGCGGAGTCGTCGGCGCCGGGCTCCCGGCCGGCGGCCCGCTCCATGGAGTCGGCGAGCAGGTGCTGGGCGTGGACCTTGACGGTACGGAGCAGCTCGCCGCGTCCGTCGAAGTGCCGGTAGGCGGCGGTGGGCGAGACGCCGACCCTGCGGGCGGCCTCGCGGAGGACGACCCGCTCGGGGCCGCCTTCGGTGGCCAGGTCGACGGCGGCGCAGATCAGCGCGTTGCGCAGATCGCCGTGGTGGTAGGTCTTTCCCCCCGAGATCGCTGCCATGGGATCATCCTGCCCGATGTTGACCGCATGAACATTCCAGGTGGCAGAGCGACGCGCGGAAAACGGAGGAACCCCTACCGGGTGACTCCGGCAGGGGTTCGTCGACGCGCTCGGCAGAGCTCGCGAGAGCGGCTGAGCTCGGTACTGGGCTAGGGCGTGTTTCGAAAGTAGCGTCGTCTGCCCGAAGGGCAGGCCGGGCGGCGTCTGGTGCGTGCGATCGCAAGGCGGAGGGTCGTCCCGAT
>NZ_JBSGTX010000011.1:62354-136539 GCF_053607625.1 Streptomyces sp. NPDC055103 | reverse complement strand
AACTCCCCCATGCGCCCCCCCCCCTGCCGCGGTCGACTTATTTTTGTTGGGTGGGTTCGGGCCTCCCTTCCACCGCCGGGGGGCGGGGGGGGGGTGTGTCCCCGTCGGCCCGCTGCGAAACAGCCGTGATCAGGCATGATCACCGCGATCCGGCAAGATCCGGCACGATCTGACGCGATCAGGCGTCGACCTTCTCCATGATCTCGTCGCTGACGTCGAAGTTGGCGAAGACGTTCTGCACGTCGTCGCTGTCCTCCAGCGCGTCGATCAGCTTGAACATCTTGCGCGCGCCCTCTTCGTCGAGCTCGACCTGCATGGTCGGGACGAAGCTGGAGTCGGCCGAGTCGTAGTCGATCCCGGCCTCCTGGAGCGCGGTACGGACCGCGACCAGGTCGGTGGCCTCGCTGATGATCTCGAAGGAGTCACCGAGGTCGTTGACCTCCTCGGCGCCGGCTTCGAGCACCGTCTCCAGGACGTCGTCCTCGGACAGCTCGCCCTTGGGGAGCACGACGACGCCCTTGCGGTTGAACAGGTACGAGACCGAGCCCGGGTCGGCCATCGAGCCGCCGTTGCGGGTCATGGCCACGCGCACGTCGGAGGCGGCGCGGTTGCGGTTGTCGGTGAGGCACTCGATGAGCACCGCGACACCGTTCGGGCCGTAGCCCTCGTACATGATCGTGGCGTAGTCGGCGCCGCCGGCCTCAAGACCCGCACCGCGCTTGAGCGCGGAGTCGATGTTCTTGTTCGGGACCGACTGCTTCTTCGCCTTCTGGACGGCGTCGAACAGCGTCGGGTTGCCGTCCAGGTCGGCGCCGCCCGTGCGGGCCGCGACCTCGATGTTCTTGATCAGCTTCGCGAAGAGCTTGCCGCGCTTGGCGTCGATCACGGCCTTCTTGTGCTTCGTCGTAGCCCATTTAGAGTGGCCGGACATCTGCCTGTCTCCTTCGCGTAACCCATTTCTGAACGAACCCCAGAGATCCTACCGGGGTCGAGTCACCGCGCCGCGCGCACCATGTCGACGAACAGGCCGTGCAGTCGGTGGTCCCCCGTGAGTTCGGGGTGGAACGAAGTGGCCAGGGCGTTCCCCTGCCGTACGGCGACGATGTGGCCGCCGTGCTCGGCGAGGACCTCGACCTGGGCCCCGACGGACTCCACCCACGGGGCGCGGATGAAGACGCCCTCGACGGGGCCGTCCTCGACGCCCGTGACGGTGACTCCGGCCTCGAAGGACTCGTTCTGCCGACCGAAGGCGTTGCGGCGGACGATCATGTCGATGCCGCCGAAGGTCTCCTGCCCCGAGCGCGGGTCGAGGATCTTGTCGGCGAGCATGATCAGACCGGCGCAGGTGCCGTAGACCGGCATGCCCGCGGCGATGCGCTCGCGGAGCGGCTCCATGAGGCCGAAGAGCGCGGCCAGCTTGGAGATGGTGGTGGACTCACCACCGGGGATGACCAGGCCGTCGACCTCGGCGAGCTCCTCGGGGCGCCTCACCGGCCTGGCCACGGCGTCAGCCGAGGCCAGGGCGATCAGGTGCTCCCGTACGTCGCCCTGGAGGGCCAGGACACCAATGACGGGAGAAGGGTTCATCGGTGCTTACCAGCCACGGTTGGCGTAGCGCTCGGACTCGGGGAGGGTGTCGCAGTTGATGCCGACCATGGCCTCGCCCAGGTTGCGGGAGGCGTCCGCGATGATCTTCGGGTCGTCGAAGAACGTGGTGGCCTTGACGATGGCGGCGGCGCGCTTGGCCGGGTCGCCGGACTTGAAGATGCCCGAGCCCACGAAGACGCCCTCGGCACCGAGCTGGCGCATGAGCGCGGCGTCGGCGGGGGTGGCGACACCACCGGCGGAGAACAGCACGACCGGCAGCTTGCCGAGCTCGGCGACCTCCTTGACGAGCTCGTACGGCGCGCGGAGCTCCTTGGCGGCGGCGAACAGCTCGTTGTTGTCGAAGCCGCGCAGCTTGGCGATCTCGTTCTTGATCTGGCGCAGGTGGCGGACGGCCTCGACGACGTTGCCGGTGCCGGCCTCGCCCTTGGAGCGGATCATGGCCGCGCCCTCGGCGATGCGGCGCAGGGCCTCGCCCAGGTTGGTGGCACCACAGACGAAGGGGGTCGTGAAGGCCCACTTGTCGGAGTGGTTGACCTCGTCGGCCGGGGTCAGGACCTCGGACTCGTCGATGTAGTCGACGCCGAGGGACTGCAGGACCTGGGCCTCGACGAAGTGACCGATGCGGGACTTGGCCATGACCGGGATGGAGACGGCGCCGATGATCTCTTCGATCATGTTCGGGTCGGACATGCGGGCCACGCCGCCGTCCTTGCGGATGTCCGCGGGGACCCGCTCCAGGGCCATGACGGCCACGGCGCCGGCGTCCTCGGCGATCTTCGCCTGCTCGGCGTTGACCACGTCCATGATCACGCCGCCCTTGAGCTGCTCGGCCATGCCGCGCTTCACGCGCGCGGTGCCGGTCTCGGGGGACTGGAAGGTGGTGGAAGGCGTGGTGGACACGGATACCTCACTCGTGAACAACAGGGGTTGAAGACAAGACGAGGAAACAGGCCACATGGGGTCCCCTGCAAGGGCCAATGTGGACCCGGTGGATCGTTTTCCCAGGTGACGGACGTTCAGGCCGGACGATCAGCAAGGGCCACAGGCGGCTCGTCGTCCATTTCGAAGGCCAGCGGGAAGGGCGCGTGGCCTGCGAGCCGGAACCAGCGGACCTTGCGGTGGCGGCGCAGGGCACGGGCGGCCCGTACGGCGTCGTTGTGGAAGCGGCGCGCCATCGGCACCCGGCGCACGGCCGCGGCCAGCTCCCCCGCGGCCTCGGGGCCGCCGGGCGCCTCCCGTACGACCTCCACCTGCTCGGGCTCGCCGAAGACGGCCCGCAGGGCCTGGCTGAGCTCGCTCTCCGCGACCTCCCGATGGTCCTCCTCGGCCTGCCGGGCGGCGTGCGCGGCCTCGTACAGCACGATCGAGGCGGCCGGGTCGAGGACCCCCGAGGTGGCCAGTTCCTGGGTGACCGAGGCCCGGCGCAGGAGCTGGGCGTCCAGGGCGGCGCGGGCGGCGTCGATACGGGAGTGCAGCCGGTCGAGCCGCCCGGCGGTCCAGCTGAGATAGACGCCGATGAAGATCAGCGCGACGACGGTCCAGATCAGGGTTTCGGTCACGGGCGCACAGGCTACCGGGGCGGCGGCAGCGTCCCTTCCCAAAGGTCACGGTCGTGGGCGAACAGGACACGGGCGGGACGGCCGGCGGCGAGCTCGGCGAGCCGGTCGAGCCAGGGCCGGTACGGCGTACCGAACTCGGCCGCGAAGTCGTACGCCTGCCCGGCGAGGACCGTGACCCGGTCCCCGTGGTCGAGGAGGACGGACTGGTGGCCTTCGGTGTGCCCCGGGGTCGGCACGACGAGGACGCCCGGGGCGATCTCGTGCTCGCCGTCGATCTCCTCGTACCGGACACCGGGAAGGAGCGAGTCGATGGTGTGGCCGCCGGCACGGGCGGCGGCGAGCTCGACGCGCTGGACGAGGACCGGGGTGGCGGGGAAGCGCTGGTTGCCGCCGATGTGGTCGAAATGAAGGTGGCAGTTGACGATGACGTCCACGTCCGCGGGCCGGACGGTCAGCGGCCTGCGGACCGGCCGGTAGTGGGCGTCGGTCTCGGGCGAGCCCATGCCCATACCGGTGTCGAGGAGGAACGCTCCGCGCGCGTGCCGCACGAGATATCCGAGGACGGGCTCCACGCGCGCGTGGGGCCCGCCCCACTCGGCGGCGGGGCGGGTGAAGTACCCGAGGTCGAGCCGGTGCACGGTGATCGGGGTCATCACCTCAGCCTGCCGGGCGCGCCGGAACGGCGGGGCGGGGTTCCGCCGGGGGCGTACGGGCGGGCGGGAGGCGGCAGGGACCGTAAGGCCCTCCTTCAGTCCCTCGCCGAGAGGCCCAGGCGGGCCCGGAGGCCGACTCGTTCGTCCGTGGCCACCGCCGCCGCGCCGTCCGTGACCGTCTCGTAGACGGCGAGGATGTCCGCGGCGACCGTGCTCCAGTCGAAGCGCCGTACGTGCGACGAGCCCCGGGCGCTGAGCTGCGCGCGACGGGGCTCGTCGCCGAGGAGCCGGATCGCCGCGTCCGCGAGCGCGTCGGCGTCCTCGTTGGCGAAGAGCTCGCCCGCACCGCCCTGGTCGAGGACCTGGGCGAAGGCGTCGAGGTCGGCGGCGAGCACCGGCGCGCCGGCCGACATCGCCTCGACGAGGATGATGCCGAAGCTCTCGCCGCCGGTGTTGGGCGCCACGTACACGTCCACGCTCCGCAGCAGCCGCGCCTTGTCCTCGTCGCTGACCATGCCGAGGAACTCCACGCGGGAGCGCATCTCGGCCGGCAGCGAGGCCACCGCCTCCTCCTCGTCCCCGCGGCCGGCGACGAGCAGCCGGGTCCCGGGCCGTGCGGCGAGGATCGTGGGCAGGGCCCGCATGAGGACGGGCAGTCCCTTGCGCGGCTCGTCGATCCGCCCGATGAAGCCGAGCGTCTCGCCCTGCCACTCCTTCTTCGGCTCTGCGCGGGCGAAGAAGTCCACGTCGACGCCGTTGGGGATGAGGACGGCGTCGCCGCCGAGGTGCTCGACGAGCGTCCGCCGCGCGTACTCGCTCACCGCGATGCGGGCGCTGATCTTCTCCAGCGCCGGCTGGAGGATCGGGTACGCGGCGATCATCGCCCGCGAGCGCGGGTTCGAGGTGTGGAAGGTCGCCACGATCGGACCCTGCGCCGCCCAGCAGGTGAGCAGCCCGAGCGACGGTGAGGTCGGCTCGTGGATGTGGACGACGTCGAACGTGCCGTCGTGCAGCCAGCGCCGCACCCGGGCGGCGGACAGGAAGCCGAAGTTGAGCCGGGCCACTGAGCCGTTGTACGGGACGGGCACGGCCCGGCCGGCCGAGACCACGTACGGCGGGAGCGGGGTCTCGTCGTCGGCCGGGGCGAGGACGGAGACCTCGTGGCCGAGCCCGATGAGGTGCTCGGCGAGGTCGCGGATGTGGAACTGGACGCCGCCCGGCACGTCCCAGGAGTACGGGCAGACGATCCCGATTCTCACGCGCTCCGCTCCCCCGCCCGGTCCGGGCGCAGGTCCCGGTCCTCGTCCTGGCCGCGGCTGCGGCCGTGGTCGTGGCCGTCGTCGTGGCCGTGGCCGTCGTCGTGGCCGTCGTCGTGGCCGCGGCCGTCGTCGTGGTTCCGAGCCTGGCCCTCGGCCTGCTTCTGACCCTGGTCCCGGCCCCCGTCCCCGCTCGGGCCCTGCCGAGCCTCGGGGCGTTCTTCCAGGTCCGCGAGCCACAGTCGTTGCAGCATGTGCCAGTCCTCCGGGTGGTCCGCGATCCCGGCGGCGAAGACGTCCGCCAGCGCCTGGGTCGCGGCGGTCGTCCGCTCGGCCCGGGTACCCGACTCGGGTACGTCGACGGGCGGATGGATCTGCCCCCGCATGACCGACGTCCCCTCGTCGTACCAGAGCGTCACCGGCAGCAGCAGTGCTCCCGTCTGCTGGGCGAGGATCGCCGGTCCCGCCGGCATCCGCGCCGTGTCGCCGAAGAACGAGACCTCGACCCCGGAGGCCGACAGGTCCCGGTCGGCGACCAGACAGATCAGCCCACCGGCCCGCAGCCGTCGCGCGAGCGTCCCGAAGGCGGAGCCACCGGTGTGCGGCAGGACCTCCATGCCGAGGGACTCGCGGTAGGCGACGAAGCGGTCGTACAGGGTCTCCGGCCTGAGCCGCTCGGCGACCGTCGTGAACGGCACGCCGAGCGTGCGGGTCACCCACACGCCCGCCAGGTCCCAGTTGGCCAGGTGCGGCAGCGCGATGATGACGCCCCGCCCGCTCTCGATCCCGTCGAGCAGGTGGTGGGCGCCCTGGATGTCGACGTCCTTCGCGACCCGTTCCGCGCTCCAGGTCGGCAGCCGGAAGGACTCCATCCAGTAGCGCATGTACGAGCGCATGCCGGCCTTCGACAGCTCGGCGAGCCGCTCGGGCGTGGCGTCCGGCACCACGCGCGCGAGGTTGGACTCCAGCCGCAGGACGCTCTTGCCGCGCCGCTTCCAGGTGAAGTCGGCGATCCGCCGGCCGAGGCCTGTCGCCACCGGCTCCGGCAGCTTCTTCACGGTCGACCAGCCGAGGCCGTAGACCCCGTCGGTCAGCTTGTCCTTCAGTGCGCTCACGAAGTCGCCTCGCTCCCCCTGGCCGCGGCGTCCGCCTCGGCCGACTCGCGTCGTACGGTCACCACGCGCTGCCCCAGGGTCACCGCGCTGCCGACCGCCACGATCCACAGGGCGATGGGTAGCAGCACCTGGACGCCGGGCACGCCGAAGGCGTGGAGTCCGGCGAGGCCGGCGGCGACCAGCGAGATGACGAGGCGCTCGGCGCGCTCGATCAGTCCGTTGACGGCGACCGGCAGGCCAATCGATTCGCCACGCGCCTTGGTGTACGAGACGACCTGGCCGCTCGCGAGGCAGAAGATCGCGACGGCGCACAGGACGTTGTCGTCGCCCGTGCCCGCGTACCAGAGCGCGAAGCCGCCGAAGATCGCGCCGTCCGCGACCCGGTCGAGCGTCGAGTCGAGGAACGCTCCCCAACGGCTGGAGATCCCCGCCTGCCGCGCCATGTTGCCGTCGACGAGGTCGGAGAAGACGAAGAGGGTGATGACGATCGTGCCCCAGAAGAACTCTCCCCGGGGGAAGAAGACCAGCGCACCGGCCATCACTCCCGCCGTGCCGATGAGCGTGACCGCGTCGGGGCTGACGCCCCGGCGGAGCAGAAACGCGGCGAACGGTGTGAGGACACGCGTGAAAAAGGCACGCGCGTACTTGTTCAGCATGGCCTTCCCGAGGTTCGGTGGGCCGCGCGGCCCCTATGACCACCGGCTCACCCATCGTAGCCACGCACGTGCCGCCGACGCGGCGGGCACCCGTCCCCGCCGCGTCGGCGTCCCTCCGAGGGTCGGTCCGTGTACGACGTATGGACGCGCCCCGAAGCCGGTGCAAAGCTCGAAGGACCACCGCGGGCACCCGCAGGAGCCGCACCGCGACACGCCACTCCCCCGCGGCACCCGTCGTACCGCCGCACCGTGCGAGCAGTCGGGAGGAACACATCATGGGTGACAAAGGGAACACCCCCACCGGGGCCGCCGGCAGGGCTTTGACGGCCGACCGTCCCGCGTCCGTACGGAACGTGGTGCTGGTCGGCCACAGCGGATCGGGCAAGACGACCCTCGTCGAGGCGCTGGCCCAGACCGCCGGGGCGGTCAACCGGGCCGGGCGCGTCGAGGACGGCGCGACGATCTCCGACTACGACGAGATCGAGCACCGCCAGCAGCGCTCCGTACAACTCTCCCTCGTCCCGGTCGGCTGGGACGGCTTCAAGATCAACCTCCTCGACACCCCCGGGTACGCCGACTTCGTCGGGGAGCTGAGGGCCGGTCTGCGGGCGGCGGACGCGGCCCTCTTCGTCGTCTCGGCCGCGCAGGAGGCCGATGCCGTCGCCGCCTCCACCCGCATGGTCTGGGAGGAGTGCGCCGCCGTCGGCATGCCCCGGGCCATCGTCGTCACCCACCTCGACACCGCCCGCACCGACTTCACCGAACTCACCGCCGTCTGCGCCGGTCTCTTCGGCCGTGACGACCCGGACGCCGTCCTCCCCCTCTACCTGCCCGTTCGCGGCGCCGAAGGAGCCGACGGGCACGCGCCCGTCACGGGACTCGTCGGTCTGCTCTCGGAGCGGGTCCTCGACTACTCGACGGGCGTGCGGCACGAGGAGGAGCCCGACGAGGGCCGGCGGGAGGTGATCGCGCAGGCCAGGGCGCGGCTCATCGAGGGGATCATCGCCGAGAGCGAGGACGAGACCCTCATGGACCGCTATCTCGGCGGCGAGGAGATCGACGTGAAGACGCTCGTCGACGACCTGGAGAAGGCCGTCGCCCGGGGCAGCTTCCATCCGGTCCTCGCGGCCTCCCCGGCCGCCGACGGCGGGACGCAGGGCCTCGGCACCCTCGAGCTCCTGGAACTGATCACCGGCGGCTTCCCCTCCCCCCTGGAGCACGAGCCACCCGCCGTCACCACGCCCGACGGGCAGCCCCGGCCGCCGCTCACCTGTGACCCCGACGGCCCGCTGGTCGCCGAGGTCGTCAAGACCGCCGCCGACCCCTACGTCGGCCGGATCTCCCTGGTCCGGGTCTTCTCCGGGACCCTGCGCCCCGACGAGACCGTGCACGTGTCCGGCCACGGCCTGACCGACCGGGGCCACGAGGACCATGACGTCGACGAGCGCATCGGCGGCATGACCTCTCCGTTCGGCAAACAGCAGCGCCCCATGTCGCACTGCATCGCGGGTGACCTCGCCTGTGTCGCCCGGCTGGGCCGCGCCGAGACCGGCGACACGATCTCCGCCAAGGACGACCCGCTCCTCATGGAGCCGTGGAGCATGCCGGAGCCCCTGCTGCCGCTCGCCGTCGAGGCGCACAGCAAGGCCGACGAGGACCGGCTCTCGCAGGGTCTTGCCCGGCTGGTCGCCGAGGACCCGACCATGCGCCTCGAACAGAACCAGGACACCCGTCAGGTGGTGCTGTGGTGCCTGGGCGAGGCCCATCAGGACGTCGTCCTGGAACGGCTCAGGGGCCGCTACGGGGTCCAGGTCGACGCCGTGCCGTACAAGGTGCCGCTGCGCGAGACCTTCGGCGGCCCCTCGGCGGGCCGGGGCCGGCACGTCAAGCAGTCCGGCGGCCACGGCCAGTACGCGATCTGCGAGATCGACGTGGAGCCGCTGCCGACGGGCAGCGGCGTCGAGTTCGTCGACAAGGTGGTCGGCGGAGCGGTCCCGCGCCAGTTCGTCTCCTCCGTCGAGAAGGGGGTACGGGCCCAGGCCGCCCGGGGCGTCGCCGCCGGATACCCGCTCGTCGACGTCCGGATCACCCTGCGGGACGGCAAGGCGCACTCGGTCGACTCCTCCGACGCCGCCTTCCAGACGGCAGGGGCGCTCGCGCTGCGCGAGGCGGCCGCCGAGGTCCCCGTCCATCTCCTGGAGCCGGTCGCCGACGTGCGGGTCCTCGTCCCCGACGAGTACGTCGGACCGGTCATGAGCGATCTGTCGGGGCGGCGCGGCCGGGTCGTCGGCACCGAGCAGTCGGGGCCGGGGCGGACCCTGGTCAAGGCCGAGGTCCCGGAGATCGAGATCGGCCGGTACGCGATCGACCTGCGCTCCGTCTCGCACGGCACGGGCCGGTTCGACCGCGCGTACGCCCGGCACGAGCCGATGCCCCCGCACCTGGCGGACCGGATCCGCGGCGAGGCCGAAAAACGCTCCTGATCCTCGCAGTTGACGGGGAGAAGGCCGAAAGCCGCCTGGCCGGCGCCGAACCGGCGGGCGGCATTCGGACGTGACCGCGCACTCCCGTGACGCATCAGCCGGTACCCGGTTACGCTGTGGTGCCCAGCTCAGAAGGTGTGCCGGGCGCGGCAGTTGGGAACAGCCCGCACAGGTACTCGCGGCGATGGGGGCGGCAGTGGCTTTCGACGGATTCGGACCCGGGGCACAGATTCCCCTCCAGGGATCGGACGGACGGACGGCGGCGACCCATGCCCTCGCCTCCGTCGCGTACCGCGACAGCCCGGTCGAGGTGATCCTGGAGGCCAACAACGACCTGCACAAGTCGACGGTCAAGGAAGGGAGATGGAACAAGCTCTTCCACCCCGACCTCGGCGAGGCCTTCTCCCGCGCGGTCCAGGTGCGCATGCTCGGCGGCGGCCGCAAGGCCCTCATCCAGTCCTTCGGCGCCGAACCCCAGCCGGTGGTCGAGCACTGCCTCGCCGCCTCCCGGATCCGCCGGCAGCGCGACATCCGGCTCACCATGGTCACCTTCTTCTGCGGTGTCCTCTTCCTGCCCGGCCTGCTCCTCTGGCTCGGCGTCATCCAGCTCCGCCGGATCGCCGCCGGCTCCGCGAACAGGCGCACCAGCGCGGTCGGCACCGCGCTCCTCGTCGCGGCCGGCCTCTTCGCGCTCCTCGTCCTCGTCAAGCTGCCCTTCGACGGGCTCCTGCCGAACTACCTGCGCGCCATGATCGTGGCTCCGGTCGTCGGCTGGTTCCTCGCGCGCCAGATCTGCGAGAAGACCGCCGTCGCCCTGCGCGAGCAGTGGACGTCCCTGCTGAGCGGCGGCGGCGCCGGCCCGAAGATCCCCGAGGCCGTGCCCCAGGATCCGACCGAGAAGGCCGCCGAGGCCCTCCGGCTGAACCTGGAGAAGCTCTCCGCCGAGCAGCAGTCCAACATCGTCTTCTACGCGGGCACGAAGGGCATCCTCGGCATGGGCACCCGCTGGGGCAGCTGGACCCTGGCCGAGGAGCTCGTCCCGCAGCCCGGCCGGGAGATCCACGACTTCCGCGCCTGGGACGTCATACGGAAGATCCACGACCAGCTCACGCTCCTGGAGCGCGGCTCCCTCAAGACGGGCTTCCCTAAGCCGACCGTCAAGCACTGGATCGTCTCCCCGGTCGGCGAGGGCGCCGACGAGGTCACGCGCCCCGAGGGCGACAGCATCGTCCACTACCAGGTCAAGCCGCACGAGATACAGCGCATCTGCAACGACCAGCAGTTCGGCGCCGGCAACCGCCACTACCTCGGCGTGCAGTTCACCCTGTGGGACGGGAACCTCGTCCTCACGATGCTGGTCACCGTCACCTCGCTCCACCACACCCTGCGGGTCGAGGTCACCGGCCACGCCCTGGGGCCCGTGCACTCCCTCTTCACCACGAAGCCCAAGGCGAAGACCAAGGAGGTCTCGAAGGCCGTCCGCTTCTGGGAGACGCGGGAGATCCAGCAGCCGCTGATGGAGACCGACGAGGTGGTCAGGCTCGCGGTGCGCGCCCCGCTCTCCTGGTACCCGCCGCTCCTGGACTTCCTCGGCGGCAAGGTCGTCCTGCCGGAACCCTTCGGCCTCCGCCACGCCTGGGCGGGCCCGCTCTGGAAGAACCGCTTCATGGCCGACGACGCCATCCGCATGGCCACGCCGGTGCTGCGGGCCGTCCACTCCGCGACCGTGAAGATGCTCGACGACCACGGTGTCGACACGGAGCGCTTCACCAACCGCTCACTGTTCCTCGGCGGGGCCGTCCAGGACCCGGGCCCGAAGAAGGCCGACGTCTACGACGCCTGACGGGGGCGGCGCCTGACGACGGGCGGCGCCTGACGGGGGCGCGCTCCCGAGCCACCACGGAAACGGCCCGGGCCACTCGGCCCGGGCCGTCGCGCGCGTACGGATCAGACGGTGGCCGGCCAGGCGTCGGCCAGCATCTTCCGGGTGTCGGCGAGCAGCTGCGGAAGCACCTTGGTGTGCCCGACGACCGGCATGAAGTTGGTGTCGCCGCCCCAGCGCGGCACCACGTGCTGGTGCAGGTGCGCGGCGATCCCGGCGCCCGCGACGGCGCCCTGGTTCATGCCGATGTTGAAGCCGTGCGCGCCCGACGCCGTCCGCAGCGCGACCATCGCGCGCTTGGTGAAGTCGGCGAGCTCCGCCGTCTCCGCCACGTCCAGGTCCGTGTAGTCGGCGACGTGCCGGTACGGGACGACCATGAGGTGGCCGCCGTTGTACGGGTACAGGTTGAGGACCGCGTACACGCTCGCGCCGCGGGCGATCACCAGGCCGTCCTCGTCGGACTTCGACGGAATCGAGCAGAAGGGGCAGCCGTCGTCGGCCCCCGGCCCGGTCGGCTTGTTCTCGCCCTGGATGTACGCCATCCGATGAGGCGTCCACAGGCGCTGGAACGCGTCCCGCGTCCCGACTCCGATCTGCTGCTCCGGCTCAGTCGTCATGCTGTGCAGCATATTGCGTCGCCCGTTCGGAACGTGTCGTCGGGGCGGAAGATCCATGCAGCCGCCATGCTGATCCGATGAGCGAAAGGCCACCGAAAACGCCTCGCCAGGAACGCTGGGACCACCACATGGTGACCCCGCTCGCCGTGGCTTCCGTCGCCTATCTGGCGGGGTACGCGATCCAGGTCCTCGGCCACCACGATCTCCCCCAGGCCTGGCTCGACCTCTGCCTCGCGATCACCCTCGCCTCCTGGGCCGTCTTCATCGCGGACTACGCGGTACGGCTCCTCCTCAGCGGCCAAGGCCCGCTCCGCTTCGTCCGCACCCACCCCCTCGACACGGTGGTCCTGCTGCTGCCCCTGCTGCGGCCGGTGCGGATGGTCGACATCTACGACCGGATCCAGCGCCGCCAGGAGAAGCCGCGGCTCAGTCTCTACGCGCGCGTGATGGTCTACTCCGGCCTCACCACGACCCTGCTCGGCTTCGCGGGAGCGCTCACCGTCTACAAGTACGAGGTGAACGCCCCGGGCGCCTCGATCCTCACCTTCGGCGACGCGGTGTGGTGGACCTGCGCCACACTCGCGACGGTGGGGTACGGGGACGTCACCCCGGTGACCCCGATGGGCCGGCTGACCGCGGTGGGCGTGATGGGCTGCGGGCTCGCCCTGCTCGGCGCGGTGACGGGTTCGTTCTCGTCCTGGCTGATCCAGTCGTTCACGCGGGAGGACGAGCGGGAGGACGCGAAGAGGCCCCAGGGGAGCTCCCCGGGGGCCTGATCACACGCGAGGCCGTCAGACCTGGACGCGGTCCTCGACGACCTTGGCGATCTTGGCGATGGCCTCGTCTACGGGGATGCCGTTCTCCTGCGAACCGTCGCGGTAGCGGAAGGAGACGGCACCGGCGGCCATGTCCTCGTCACCAGCGATGATCATGAACGGGACCTTCTGCTTCTGCGCGTTCCGGATCTTCTTCTGCATGCGGTCCGAGGACGAGTCGACGTCCACGCGCAGGCCCTGCTTCTTCGCCTTGGCGGCGAACTCGTGCAGGTAGTCGACGTGGGCGTCGCCGATCGGGATACCGGTCGCCTGCACCGGCGCCAGCCACGGCGGCATGGCACCCGCGTAGTGCTCGAGGAGCACCGCGAAGAAGCGCTCGATCGAACCGAACAGCGCGCGGTGGATCATGACCGGGCGCTGCTTGGTGCCGTCCGGGGAGGTGTACTCCAGGTCGAAGCGCTCCGGCAGGTTGAAGTCGAGCTGCACGGTCGACATCTGCCAGGTACGGCCGATGGCATCCCGCGCCTGCACCGAGATCTTCGGGCCGTAGAAGGCGGCGCCGCCCGGGTCGGGGGTCAGCGGGAGGCCCTGCTTCTCGGCGACCTGCTGGAGGACCGCGGTGGCCTCCTCCCAGACCTCGTCCGAGCCGACGAACTTCTCCGGGTCCTTGGTGGACAGCTCCAGGTAGAAGTCGTTCAGACCGTAGTCGCGCAGCAGGTTGAGGACGAAGGTGAGGGTCTTGTCCAGCTCCTCCGCCATCTGCTCGCGGGTGCAGTAGATGTGCGCGTCGTCCTGGGTGAAGCCCCGGGCCCTGGTCAGGCCGTGGACGACACCGGACTTCTCGTACCGGTACACGGTGCCGAACTCGAACAGGCGCAGCGGCAGCTCACGGTAGGAGCGCCCGCGCGCGTCGAAGATCAGGTTGTGCATCGGGCAGTTCATGGGCTTGAGGTAGTAGTCCACGCCCTCGTCGAGCTGCATGGGGGGGTACATGCCCTCGGCGTACCAGTCGAGGTGGCCCGACTTCTCGAACAGCTTGCCCTTGGTGGCGTGCGGCGAGTAGACGAACTCGTAGCCCTCCTCCTCGTGGCGCTTGCGCGAGTAGTCCTCCATGACCCGGCGGATGATGCCGCCCTTGGGGTGGAAGACCGCCAGGCCGGAGCCGATCTCGTCCGGCACGGAGAAGAGGTCGAGCTCGTTGCCGAGCTTGCGGTGGTCACGCTTCTCGGCCTCGGCGAGGAAGTCGAGGTGCGCCTTCAGCTCGTCCTTCGAGGGCCAGGCGGTGCCGTAGATGCGCTGGAGCATCGGGTTCTTCTCGCTGCCGCGCCAGTAGGCGGCCGCGTTGCGCATGAGCTTGAACGCCGGGATGTTCCGGGTGGTCGGCAGGTGCGGACCGCGGCAGAGGTCCTTCCAGCACAGCTCGCCGGTCTTGGCGTCGAGGTTGTCGTAGATGCTCAGCTCGCCGCCGCCCACCTCGACGCTGGCGCCGTCGTCGGTGGAGGCGGAGCCCTTGATGCCGATGAGCTCCAGCTTGTACGGCTCGTCGGCGAGCTCCTCGCGGGCGGCCTCGTCGGTCACCACGCGGCGGGAGAAGCGCTGGCCGCGCTTCTGGATCTCCTGCATCTTCTTCTCGATGACCTTGAGGTCCTCGGGAGTGAAGGGCTTCGCGACGTCGAAGTCGTAGTAGAAGCCGTCCCGGACCGGCGGGCCGATGCCCAGCTTGGCCTCGGGGAAGAGTTCCTGCACGGCCTGGGCCATGACGTGGGCGGTGGAGTGGCGCAGGATGTCGAGACCGTCCGGGGAGGAGATCTCGACGCCCTCGACGACATCGCCCTCGGCGAGCTCGTACGAGAGGTCCTTCAGCTCGCCGCCGACACGGGCGGCGATGACGGTGCGGTCGTCGGCGAAGAGGGCACCGGCGGTGGTGCCCGCGCTCACCGCCCTCTCCTCTGCCTCGGAGGCGGACTGGACGGTCACACGGACTTCAGACACTGGTGTTCTTCTTCCCTTGGGGCGCAGGCAGGCACGAGGTGCCGGCGCCGACGGTGCGCGACAGAGACGAGGTGCCGCGTCGCAGCCGATCTTACCGAGCCGACCGGTCCGCCCGCGAAACGGTTTCCGCGCCCCGCCTCCCCCGCTCCCCGCCTACCGCTGCCTCTCCCCCTCGCCCTCACCCCTCGTCCGGGCCGCACGCCTCCTCGAAGAAGTCGAGGTTCTCGTGGAGCGACTTCATCAGCCGGTCCCGTTCCGCCTCGTCGACCTGGACGGGGACGACCCCGGAGGCGTCGGTCAGTCGCCGGAAACCGCCCCGGCTCTCCAGCCGGCCCACGACCCTGATCGGCAGCCCGACGAGATGGGCGTGGACGGCGGTGCGGTACGCCTCCTCGCCGAGGGTGACGCGGACGTGCGGGACCTCCGCCCCGCCGAGGACCCGCAGCCGGACGGTGCCCTCGCCGCGCGGCCCCGAGCGGCGCATGCGGACGACGGCCCCGGTGAGACGGACCGGTACGGACGGCTCGTCGGTCAGGTAGCGGGCGCTCGCCTCGCGCAGGGCGGGCAGGTCGCCCGGCGAGAACTCGACGGGTTCGGGCCGGGCGGCGCACCCCTCGGGCGCTCCGGCGGCCGGGGCCCATTCGAGGGCGATCCTGGCCCCCTCGGTGCCCCGGACCAGGGCGATGACGGCCTCGGTGAGCTCGCGGCTGACCCCCGCCTCGACGGCGGCGTCGAAGGCCTCCATTCCGCCGGTGGCCCGCTGGTAGTCGGTGGCCTCCCGCGCCGCGTAGAGCGCGTGGTAGAGCCGGACGGCGATGGGGCGGCCCGGTTCGACGGGCAGGAAG
Organism: Streptomyces sp. NPDC055103; assembly: GCF_053607625.1. Taxonomy (NCBI): domain Bacteria; kingdom Bacillati; phylum Actinomycetota; class Actinomycetes; order Kitasatosporales; family Streptomycetaceae; genus Streptomyces; species Streptomyces sp. NPDC055103. The sequence continues at coordinate 121,097 of NZ_JBSGTX010000011.1, read as the reverse complement.
GCGGTCAGGCCGCGCCCGCCGGGGGCGGCGCCCACGACGACGGTCTCCAGGGACGCCTGTGCTGGGCGGCGGTGGCGGGCACCGTGGTAGCCGGCCCGTCCGCGCACGGCGAGGGCGCCCGCGAGGAGCAGCTGGCGGGCCGCCGACCTGAGCTGTTCCTGCACGGTCCAGGGGACCGTCCCGGCCGGCCCCGGCGGTACGTCGCGCCACCAGCGGATCTCGTCGCTGGGGACGGTGAGGCCGGTGAGGACCTCGCGCGCGGAGGGCGTGCCGCTGTGGGCGAGGGCGGCGAGCGCCTCGCCGAGCAGGTCCTCGCAGTCCGGGAAGGCCCGGCTCTCCGGGACGAGCAGGCTGGTGCCGCCCCTTCCCGTGCCGCCGCCCGGACCGCCGGGCGGGGTCCAGCGGCTGTAGCGCCCGGCCGCGCCGCCGCGCCGCCGCCAGCCGTGGCGGGCGAGGAGGGCGCCGAGGACGCGCGGGTCGACCCGCCCGGGGTCGGGCGGGCCCTGTGTGTCGGCCCAGGGCCCCGCGGGCGGTGCCGGGATCCCGGTCCAGGGCCCGGGGGTGTCACCGGGCGCCGGGTGGGGACGGTAGGGCGGCGGTACGGAGCCGGAGCCCCGCCCGCCGCCCTCGCCACCCGCTCCGTACCCGCCGTCCGGGTCGTCGATCGGTCGGTGCATCAAGGTCTCCCTCCCACGCCGACCCGGGTCATGATCTCGCAGAGCGCCCGGTCGTCGAAGATCCGTGCCGTCGGGACGCGCACCGTGGTCCGGCGGCGTCCCGTGACCGGGTGTCCGGCCAGGTTGATCCAGTAACAGCAGTGCCGCAGGTCGAGCCGGTCGTGGCTCGCCCTCAGCCAGTCCTCCTGCGTCCTCGGGGCGAGCATCACGACCAGGATCTTGTGCACGGACACGGGAGTCCGGGCGAGCTTCACCAGGTGGTCGTTGTCGAGGGTGAACGAGAAGGCGTTGCCCGGCGGGTGCGGCGGTATCTGGTAGGTGCACTTCAGCTGCACCTTGATGGTCACTTCGTCGTCGACGGTGTGGGCGGGAGAGCCGTGGCTCACGTGCCAGTCGATGCCGTTGTCCGGAAAGGGCTGGGACAGTGAACAGCCGGCCGCCGCGGCGACCGCGTGGAGGTAGCCCACCTGGAGGGTCTCCATGCAGGCGGTGGTGGCGAGTGAGCCGCGCGTCGTTGCTGCCCGCTGGGGCGGCAGCCCTCCCGACTCGGGCTGGGCGAGCGCCATGTCGATTTCCTTCCCCGTCCCTGGTGTTGTGACCGGTCCGCGTACGGCGCAAACAGTCCGGGTATCACCGTTTCGGGCAGGGGGTTGGCCATCTGCCGCTGGGGTGCGAGGAGTTCGGGGATGACGACGCACTGGTACGAAGGGCCCCTGGCCGCTTTCGACACGGAGACCACGGGAGTCGACGTCGAGGAGGACCGGATCGTCTCGGCCGCCCTCGTCGTGCAGGACGCGGCCGGGGCGCGTCCTCGCGTGACGCGCTGGCTGGTCAATCCGGGCATAGCCGTGCCCGAGCAGGCCACCGCGATCCACGGCCTGACGGACGATCACCTCCAGCGGAACGGCCGGTGGCCGGCTCCGGTGATGGAGGAACTGGCACGGGCGCTCGCCGAGCAGACCGCCGCGGGGCGGCCGCTCGTGGTGATGAACGCACCGTTCGACCTGACGATGCTGGACCGGGAGCTGCGCCGGCACCGGGCGTCGTCGCTGGGGACCTATCTGGCGAGTTCGCCGCTGTGCGTGCTCGACCCGCGGGTCCTGGACAAGCACCTGGACCGGTACCGCAAGGGCCGCCGCACGCTCACCGACCTCTGCGCGCACTACGAGGTGGAGCTGACCGGGGCGCACGACGCGGCGGCGGACGCGACGGCGTCGCTGGAGGTCGTACGGGCGGTGGCGCGGCGCTTCTCGTCCCGTCTCGAGCGGCTGACCCCGGCGGAGCTCCACACGCTCCAGGCGGTGTGGCACGCGGCCCAGGCGCGTGGGCTCCAGGCGTGGTTCACACGGCAGGGGACGCCGGAGACGGTGGACCCGGCGTGGCCGCTGCGGCCGGAACTGCGCACGGCGGCCTGAGGGTTGAGGCCACGGAATGACAAAGGCCGGTCCGTCTTTCGACGGACCGGCCTCTCCCGGTGGGCGATACTGGGATCGAACCAGTGACCCCTTCGGTGTGAACGAAGTGCTCTCCCGCTGAGCTAATCGCCCGGGAACGGGTTGAACCATACAGGCCCGCGAGGGTCCGGTTCAAACCGCCCGGCCGCCGCCCCTCATCGACGCTCTCCGAGCGGTCCCCTCATATGGGCGGTGAGCCCGCGCCGCCCACCCCGCATCATCAGCGCGTGATTGGCCCGGAAGACGGGCCGTCCGGGGACGGCGAAGACCCTCAGGAGCCGGGCGCGGACCTCCACCTCCTGCTCGTACACGGCGCGGGTGCCCGTCCCTTCCGCCGCGAGGGTCCAGCGGACCCACCCCTCCAGGTCGCCGCCGAGGCCGACCTCGAGGATCCGGGCGGCGGGGTCGCGGCGCAGGGCGCGGGCGGTGACGACGAGGTCGTACGGGAGGAGGGAGCGGAAGCGGGCGGTGCCGGTGGTGTCGTCGAGGGGGACGACCTCGACGACCTGGGGCCACCAGCGGGGGTACTCCTCGGCGCGTTCGAGGACGGCGTAGACGGCGTCGGGCGGGGCGGCGAGCCGCCAGACGCTGCGGAAGCGGTACCGGCACCAGTCCATGCCCCCAGTGTGGGGGTACTCAGGCACGGATATGAGTACGTCGGCGCATTCCCGTCACGTGTGGCCGGGGCCACACTCCGGGTATGGACACTTCCCTGCCGCCCGCGGACGAGCTGGTGCTCGTCGACCGCGAGCTGGCGCAACTCGACGCGCGCCGGACCCAGTTGCTGGCCCGCCGGGCCTGGCTGATCCGGGCGCTGTACACGCCTGCTCCGGCGGCGGCCCCGCCGTGGCCGGGCGGCAGGCCGGTCGCGGACTCGACCCCGCGGAGCGCGCAGAACGTGCTGCTGACGCTCGGCGGGACGCTTCTGACGATCGCCGCGGTCGCCTTCACCCTGGTGAGCTGGGGCTCGATGGGGATCGGTGGCCGGGCGGCGGTGCTGCTCGTGGTGACCTCGGCGGCGCTGGCCGCGCCAGTGGCGCTGCTGCGGAAGGGTCTGGTCTCGACGGCCGAGTCGGTGGCGGCCCTGGGCCTCGTCCTGATGGTGCTCGACGCGTACGCGCTGCACCGGGTGGCCCTGCCGGAGACGGACGGCCTGGGTTACACCGCCGTGGCGGCCGCGGTCCTCGCGGGTGCCTGGACGGCGTACGGGTCGGTGCTCGGCCGGCTGCGGATCCCGCTGCCGGTGGCCGTGGTCGCGGCCCAGCTGCCGCTGCCGCTCGGCGTGCTCGCGGCCGGTGGCGGGCCGACGGCCTTCGCCTGGGCGGCGCTGGCCACGGTCGCGGCGGACGTGGCGCTGGTGCTGTGGACCCGCCCGGTGGCGGTACGGATCACGGCGGCGACCGGGGCGACGGCGCTGGGCGGCTGGTCGCTCCTGACGGGCGCGTGGCTCTCCCTGACCTCCCCGTGGAGCGGCGCCCCGCTCCTCCTGGCGGGCGCGGCCCTTTCGCTGTACGTGGCCTGGCGCCGGCCTCCGCTCGCGGCGGCGGCCTCGGCGCTCGCGGGCCTGGCGACGGTGACGGCCCTCGGCGGCCTCCTCCGGGCGGCGCTCCCGGCGGACTGGGCGGTCCCGGGGTACGTGCTGTGCGGTCTCGCCCTGGCGTCGGTGTGGCGCGCCGGCACGACGGACGCCCCGTCCGGGCACGCCGGCTCCGCGCCGACGACGGCCGGGGCGGGTACGGCGGACAAGCCGGCCGGTACGGACGGCACTGACGGCACGGCTGTCGTGCCCGGGGCGACTGTGACGCCCGGGGCGGCCCGAGCGGGCATGCCCGCGTGGCTGCCGCGCGGCGTCCGGGTCGGGCTGACCGCCGCCGGGGCCGGGGTCGTGGCGCTCGGCGCCCTCTGGGCGCTGCCGCCCGCGGCCGTGGGTCTGCTGGGACCGGTGGCCCGGACGACGGACGTGTGGTCCGGCGAGCACGCCGAGCGCGCCCTGACCTCGTATCCGGCGACCGCCGCCCTGGTCCTCCTGGTGGCCGCCGCCGCGCTCGCGGCCGTCCCGCGACTCTGGGCCCGGTGCGGCGCGCTCGCGGTCGTCTGGTCGCTGCTGACGGCCCTGCCGGTCTCGCTGGACCTGGCGTACGCGACGACGCTCGCCCTCCAGCTCCTGACCGCGGCGGCCGCCCTCCACCTCGCCGTCCGCCCCGGCCCGCTGCTGCGCGGACTGCGCCGGAGCGAGGTGCCGGACGCGGCGGCCGGGCGGCCCGCCGGCCCCGCCGTGCCGCCGCTTCCCGGCCCCGGGACGCCCTGGGGCGGTTGGGTGCCCCGGCTGCCCCAGCCGCGGGCGGCCGCCCCTGAGCCCCGTACCGCGCTCGGCTGGTGCGCCTATGCCGGCGGGCTCGCGTCGGCCGGCAGCGCGGTCGCGCTCGCCCTGGACGTCCGAGGGGCCACGTTCGCCGCCCTGGGGGTGCTGCTGGGCCTCTTCACGGGCGTCGCCGTGCTCGGGGAGGGCGCGCGCCGGGTGATCTCCGCCTGCGCCGCCGTGCTCACGGCGGCGGGGCTCGTCCTGGCGGGCGCGGCAGCCGCGGGGTTCGAGGACCACTGGACGGCGCTGGCCCTGCTCCTGGTCCCGGCCGCCACGGCGGCCCTCGCCGCCCGGACGCGCACGGGCCCGGTGGTCCTCGCGGCCGAGGTCTCCGGCGCCTCCGTGGGGCTGCTCGCCCTGGGGATCGCCACGTCCCGGCCCGCGTTCCTCGCGCTCGTCCTGGCCGTCGGCGGGGTGATCGCGGCGGCGACGGCGCTCCGGCCGGAGCGGCGGCGGTTCGCGTCGTGGACGGCCGCGGTCCTGTTCCTGCTCGCCACCTGGGTGCGGCTCGCGGTCTCGGACGTGACGACCCCGGAGGCGTACACGCTGCCGGTGACGGTGCCCGCGCTGGTCGTCGGGTTCCTGCGGCGGCGCAGGGACCCGGAGGCCTCGTCCTGGGCGGCGTACGGGCCGGGTCTCGCGGCGACGCTGCTGCCGAGTCTCGTCGCGGCCTGGGTCGACCCCGCGTGGGTGCGCCCGCTGCTCCTGGGGGTCGCGGCGCTGGTCGTGACGCTGCTCGGCGCGCGCTTCCGGCTCCAGGCGCTGCTCGTCCTCGGCGGGACGGTGCTGGCCCTGGACGGGCTGCACGAGCTGGCCCCGTACGTCGTGCAGGCGGTGGGCGCGCTGCCCCGCTGGCTGCCGCCGGCCCTCGCCGGGCTCCTGCTGCTCGCGGTGGGCGCCACGTACGAGCAGCGACTGCGGGACGCCCGGCGGCTGCGGGAGCGGCTGGCGCGGATGCGGTGAAAGCCGGAAACGCGGAAGGCCCGGGGACGGTGTTCCGTCTCCGGGCCTTCGGGCCGGGTGGTGGGCGATACTGGGTTCGAACCAGTGACCCCTTCGGTGTGAACGAAGTGCTCTCCCACTGAGCTAATCGCCCGGGCGCACCGCAAACATTACCCCATGTCAGCGGGGCTCCCGAACCATCGGAAGGTCACTCGTCGATCTTCCACGGCATGACGATGCCGAACTTCCAGAGGTAGACACCGAGCAGGGTGCCGATGATCACCAGGCCGACGGTGGTGAGGATGATGTTCCTGCGGCGGACCTTGGGGTCGAGGGCGCGCTGGGCGGCCTCGGTGACCTTCCGCTTGGTCCAGCGCAGCACGAGCTGTGCCCAGACGAACTCGGTCGCCCAGATCGCCATGCCGCCGAAGATGACCAGCCAGCCGGGACCGGGAAGCGGCAGCATCACGATGCCCGCGCCGACGACGGCCAGTCCCACGATGAAGACGCCGACCTGCCAGCTCAGGTGCAGCCCTCGTCGGGACTTGATGAACTCCGGTGCGCGGGATCCCAATTCGGCTTCCTGGCCGGCTGCGGAATCCCCTGTGCGCTCGTCACTCTCCGCATTCATACCCCCCAACTTACCGGACACGTGAGGCCAACCGGTATGGCGGTATTACCCAAAGTTACATGCGTCCGTTCGAGCTACCTGAACGATCACAAAACCGACAGAGGGGTTTACAACGGCACTGGAGGTGGCATGTCGATTTCGCCGACGTGCGAATCCCCGAGCGCACACTGAGCGAAAGGCCCTGGCGCTTATGAACACCACGGTCAGCTGCGAGCTGCACCTGCGCCTCGTTGTGTCGAGCGAGTCCTCACTGCCTGTACCCGCGGGCCTGCGGTATGACACGGCCGATCCCTATGCCGTGCACGCCACCTTCCACACCGGAGCCGAAGAGACGGTCGAATGGGTATTCGCCCGCGACCTTCTCGCCGAGGGGCTGCACCGGCCCACCGGCACGGGCGACGTCCGCGTCTGGCCATCCCGTAGTCACGGCCAGGGAGTCGTCTGCATCGCGTTGAGCTCACCCGAGGGAGAAGCCCTGCTCGAGGCCCCGGCGAGGGCCCTGGAGTCGTTCCTGAAGCGGACCGACGCCGCCGTGCCACCGGGCACCGAGCACAGGCACTTCGATCTCGATACGGAGCTCTCCCACATCCTGGCGGACAGCTGAGCCAGGCCGAGAGCCGCACGGCACCGTCCGACTCGGGGCGACGGCGCCGCGTGGGCAGTCACATAGGCACGACAACGGCGTTCCCCACCGCGCAGCCGGCGCGGTGGAGGGCGCCGTTGTCCCTTTCCCGGCCACGCTAGAGTCAGCGCCATTCCGCGGGCGCCGCTCGCGGCCGGCCAGGGAGCGAATCGTGCTGATCCCCCACGACACCCGGATCGCCCTCGACACCGTTGTCGATCTGATGAACACGGCCCCCCAGGGCGACCGTCCCGACGAGCTCGCGGACCTCGAAGGCCTGCGGACCTTCGTGCACGCCCACAAGATCAGCGACGTGGGCGACCTCGGGCCCGACGACCTGAGGGCCGTGCGCAAGGTACGCGAGAGGTTCGCCGCGGTCTTCTCGGCCCCCGACCCCCGGATCGCGGCCCCGCTGATCAACCAGCTGGTGGCGGCCGCGGGCACCACCCCGCAGCTCACCGACCACGACGGTTACGACCTGCACGTCCACTACTTCGCGCCGGGCGCCTCGGTGGCGGACCACCTCGGCGCCGACTGCGGCATGGCCCTCGCGTTCATCGTCGTGGCGGGCGAGCAGGAGCGGCTGCGGCGCTGCGAGGCACCGGACTGCGGCCGGGCCTTCGTCGACCTGTCCCGCAACCGCTCACGCCGCTACTGCGACAGCCGCACCTGCGGCAACCGCCTGCACGTCGCCGCGTACCGGGCGCGCCGCAAGGAAGCGGCGGGCTGACACCGCAGGACCGGTCCGCGCACCGCGCGCACGGCGGCACGCGTCACAGCACCCGCCGCACACCCGCCCCTGCACGCGTCACAGCACGAAGAGATCGTGCACGGCGGCCATCAGCAGCAGACAGCCGATCACCGCGAGGAAGATCATCAACGGCGGCTGGGAGAGCGCGAACAGACAGCCTCGCGGCTCTTCCAGGGGTACGTCGACAGGACCGGCGGCATCGGGGGCGGCGGGGACGGGCTCCCGCGAGGTATCCAGCATCTCGGGGGGATGATGACGCACGTCCCACCCTCGAAATCCCGCAACACGCCTCACCGTAAGGGGTGTTCACCCCTTCCCGTGGATCGCGGGAACGGTAATCGCCAGAAGTGATCAGATTCCGTGCTTCTTCAGAATCGCCTCGATGTCACTGAAGTCCTCCCCGGCGGACTGCCCGGCCTGCCCGGCCTGCGGCTTCGGTGCCACGGCGCGCGAGGGTGAGGAAGCGGCCGGGGCCACGGCGGGCTGCTCCGCTTCCCCGGCGATCTGTCGGCGCCCGCCCCGGCGCCGCTCGACGGCCCGTGTGGACGAGAACAGCAACCAGGCCAGACCGAGCACACCGAACCCGGCCCAGGCGACCGGGCTGAAGGCCGTGCCCGCGATCCAGTCCACGACGCCGGTCATCACGAGACCCAGCGGCACCAGGGCGTAGGCGGCGATCCGGGCGGCGGACAGGAAGCGCTTCCGGTACGCCGTGATCGCGGCGAGGCCCAGGCCCGCCGCGGCCGCCGCGGAGCAAATGGTCTCGGCGAGCATGCGATCCTCCTGGTCCGGGTGATACGTCCCTTCCATCCTGCACCGCCGAGGGCGCTCGCGGCCATGCCCCGGGGTCGTTCTCAGGGAGATCTCGGGGTCGTCACGGCCGGATCTCCTCCCCAGGTCCCGGTGAGGGACACTGCTGCCATGAACGACTCCACCACCGCACCCGCCTCCCCCGTCGTCCTGGAGGCCTGGTTCGACCTCCAGTGCCCCGACTGCTTCGTGGCCCTCGACGACGTCCGCGCCCTGCGCGAGACGTACGGCACCCGCCTCGACGTACAGCTGCGGCACTTCCCGCTGCCGAAGCACAAGCACGCGTACGCCGCCGCCCAGGCCGCCGAGGAGGCCGTCGAGCAGGGCAAGGGCTGGCCGTACGTGGAGGCGCTGCTGGCCAGGACCGCCGAGCTCGGCGACCGCGGCGAGCCGGTGCTCCTGGAGGTGGCGATCGAACTGGGGCTGGACGCCGAGGAGTTCGACACCGCCCTGATCGACGGCCGGCACCTGCTGACCGTCGACGCGGACGAGGCCGAGGGCAAGGCGATCAAGGTCACCGGCACCCCGACCTATGTGATCGGCGGCGAGCGCCTCGACGGCGGCCAGAGCCAGGAGGGCCTGCGCCGGCGCATCGAGGAGATCGCCGACCGCCTCCTGAAGGGCTGATCCCCCCTACCGGAGCTCCTTCGCGCTGTTGACGTAGGTCGTGCGGTAGCCGAGGGACTCGTAGAGGCGGATGGCCGGGGTGTTGCCCGCGAAGACGTGGAGTCCGAGCAGTTCCTCCCCGGTCTCCCGCGCGACCCGCTCGGCGAGCAGCATGAGGGCCCGGCCGTAGCCGCGGCCGCGCCGCTCCTCCGCGACCTCGATGTCGTACACGAAGGCGGCCCACCGTCCCGGTTCGAGCTCGATGCGGCCGGTCCACAGGAAGCCGGCGGGCCGCCCGTCCCTGACGACCACGTGGATCGCGACGCCGGGGGTGGCCAGGCCCTGGGAGAGGTACCGGCGGTAGCTGTCGTCGGCCTTGGCGCGGGCCTGGTCCTCGGGAACGCCGCGGTCGGTCCAGCTCCGCACGAAGCCCTCCATGGCCCGCGCCTTCCACTCCGTGAACTCGCTCACGGTGATGGGCCTGACCTCGACGCCCTCCGGCAGGGCAGGGGGCTCGGCCCCCAGCTCCTTCACCATGTTCCGGCTGCGCTCGGTGTAGCCCAGCGAGCGGGCCATGCGCAGCGCCGCCTCCGCTTCGGCGGGCACCGATATCTGCGCCTCGCCGCAGCCCCAGCCCCTCAGCACCTCCTCGGAGGCGAGCGCGGCGACAGTGCCCCTGCCCCGCCGCCGGTCGGGCTCGTCGACCCGGAGTTCCTCGATCCGGCCCGAGGCGGCGCCGAAGCCGGGATCGGTCGAGAGGTGGACGGAGCCGACGCGGCGGCTGTTCACGCACACGTCGTAGGTACGGGAACGGCCGCCGTCGGGCGTCTGCTGAAGCGGCCCGGACGGCCGCAGGGTGGTGGTCATCATGGGTGTTCTACCCACCCGCGGGCCGTCCGTCATCCGGATTTACGCGCACCGACCCCCGCGAGGCGGCTCGGATCGGGCGGTTCGTGCCGGACCGTTCATGCCGGAGGGTTCAGGCGAGGCGCGGGTCCCGGTCCTGGGCCGCGCGCTCGTCGAAGATCCGCATGGCCTTGGCGGTGACCGGCCCCGGGGCGCCGGCGAGCGCGCGCCCGTCGACCCGGTGGACGGCCTGGACATCGCGGAGCGTCGAGGTCAGGAAGATCTCCTCGGCGCTCTCCAGGACGTCCAGCGGCAGGTCGCTCTCCTCGGCGCCGGTCCACTCCACGGCGAGGGCCCGGGTGATGCCCGCGAGGCAGCCCGAGGAGACGGGCGGGGTGTGGACGGTGCCGTCGAGGACGACGAAGACGTTGGAGCCGGTGCCCTCGCAGAGCTGCCCCACGGTGTTCCCGAAGAGCGCCTCGGACGCCCCCTGCTCGCGCGCCCTGGCGAGGGCGACGACGTTCTCCGCGTACGAGGTGGTCTTCAGCCCCGCGAGGGCGCTGCGCTCGTTACGGGTCCAGGGCACGGTGATCACCGCGGTGGAGTCGGCGCGGCGGACGGTCTCGCCGAGTCCGACGACGAGGCTGCCGGCGGCGTCGCCGCGCTCCGAGCCGAGCGGGGAGAGGCCACCGGTGTACGTGATCCGCAGCCGGCCGAGCTCCATGGGATTGGCGGCGAGGACGGCGGCGCAGGCGCGGCGGACCTCGTCGAGGTCCGGCTCGGGCAGTCCGAGGCCGCGGGCGGAGCGGGTGAGCCGCTCCAGGTGGAGGGTGAGAGCAAACGTTTCGCCACGCTCGGCCTTGACGGTCTCGAAGACGCCGTCGCCGACGGTCAGCCCGTGGTCCAGGACGGAGACCAGGGCGGCCTCCGCGTCGTGCAGCCCGCCGTTGACCCAGAGTTTCATCGAGAGATGGCCTTTCCGCTCGCCTCGTAGGCGCCTGACTCGTAGGCGCCCGACGCTATCGCGACCAGCCGGGACGCCTTCAGCTCGGTCTCCTCCCACTCGCGCTCCGGGTCCGAGCCCCAGGTGATCCCGGCGCCCGTGCCGAAGCGGAGCACGCCCTCGGGCCGGTCGATCCAGAAGGTCCGTATGCCGACGGCCAGCTCGGCGGTGCCCGCGTCGGCGTCGACCCAGCCGACGCCGCCGCAGTACGGGCCCCGGGGGGCGGTCTCCAGGGCCTCGATGATCCGCAGGGCACTGGACTTGGGAGCGCCGGTGACGGAGCCGGGTGGGAAGGTGGCGTCGAGGAGCTCGGGCCAGCCGGCGTCCTCGCGCAGGAGGCCGGTGACGGTGGAGACGAGATGGACGAGGCCGGGGTGCTCCTCGATCGCGCAGAGCGCGGGGACGGCGACGGTCCCGGTCTCGCTGACGCGGCCCAGGTCGTTGCGGACCAGATCGACGATCATCACGTTCTCGGCGTGGTCCTTGGGGAGCAGGTCGGCGGCGGTGCGACCGGTGCCCTTGATGGGGCCCGAGGTGATCAGGGCCCCTTCGCGGCGGAGGTAGAGCTCCGGGGAGGCGGTGGCGATCTCCACGCCGTGGGCGGGCAGCCGAATCGTTCCGGCGTAGGGGGCCGGATTGCCCTGGGCCAGGAGCGCGGTCAGCGCGTCGACGTCGGCGGCGGCCGGGTCCGGCAGCGGCGCGGTCATCACCCGGCAGAGGTTCGCCTGATAGACCTCGCCCCGCGCGATGTGCTCGCGCACGCGCCGGACGCCCGCGACGTACGCGGCGCGGTCGAGCGAGGACGTCCAGTCACCGGCCCCGGGTCCCCGCCAGGCCCCCGGCACGGGCGCGGGCACCGGGGCGGGCCGCACGTCGCCGAAGCGGGCGCAGGTCAGCCGGCCCTCGAAGTCCGCGCAGACGGCCCAGAAGCCGGTGGAGTCCAGGGCCTCGGGGTCATGGGTGACGTCCCGGAGATCGGTCGCGACGAGGCCGCCGAAACGGGCCAGAGGAGCAGAGTCGTACACGCATCGAGTCTAGGTGGGGTGGACCAGGTCCTGCGGGCTCGCGTGCGCGGGGTCACGCGCCGGGCGTGCGCGGGTCCTGCGAGAGGGCTGCGCGAGGGCTGCGCGCCACAGTGGGAACACGGCGAGTGAACGACGTACGAACCCTCCGGGCCGTCCGGCCGGGCACCCCGATCGGCGCGCAGGTCAGCACGCTGCGGAAACGCGTTTTTGTACTGGCCCAGGAATCCGCTAGAGTTCAACACGTCGCCGGGACGCGCAAGCGGAACGGAAACGACAAGCGGACGTGGCTCAGTTGGTAGAGCATCACCTTGCCAAGGTGAGGGTCGCGAGTTCGAATCTCGTCGTCCGCTCGATGTGGGGGATCTTCCCGAACCCCTGTTATCACTCCTGGTGGAGTGGCCGAGAGGCGAGGCAACGGCCTGCAAAGCCGTCTACACGGGTTCAAATCCCGTCTCCACCTCCAAGGACGATTAGCTCAGCGGGAGAGCACTTCCCTGACACGGAAGGGGTCACTGGTTCAATCCCAGTATCGTCCACTGGATCTTCGGATCCTGGGTCTTCGGATCCCCCGCGCGATTAGCTCAGCGGGAGAGCGCTTCCCTGACACGGAAGAGGTCACTGGTTCAATCCCAGTATCGCGCACACAGTACCCGGCACCGCCGTTCACGACGTGTGCACCACCCCGCGCGATTAGCTCAGCGGGAGAGCGCTTCCCTGACACGGAAGAGGTCACTGGTTCAATCCCAGTATCGCGCACGCAGCATGGAGTATCTTCGGATGCGACGTGTGCATCACACCCGCGCGATTAGCTCAGCGGGAGAGCGCTTCCCTGACACGGAAGAGGTCACTGGTTCAATCCCAGTATCGCGCACCACCTGAAGAAGCCCCCGGCCGCAATTCGCGGCCGGGGGTTTCTTCGTGCTCAGGTCCTCAGGAGGAGAAGAGCATCCGACCGAAGCCGCGCTGGCGGTAGTGACCGCCGCCGTGGTGGCCGCCCTGGTGCGGGGCGCCCCAGGCCGGGGCCGCGGGGGCGGGCTGCGCCGGGTAGGCCGCCGGCGGGGCGGGCGGCGCCTGCTGGGACCACTGGGACTCCAGGCGGGTCAGGGCCTCCAGCTCGCCGAAGTCCAGGAATATCCCGCGGCAGCCGCTGCACTGCTCGATCTGGACGCCGTTGCGGTTGTACGTGTGCATCGCCGCATGGCACTTGGGACACTGCATGCTCGGCTCAACTCCCTGACATTGCCGTTCGAATGGTGGCTTCACTTTACGTGGACGCCGAAGGGGACGATTCGGTTCGGTGTCCCGCTATGCGCGCACAGGTGTCGATCATCACGTCCTCGACCTCGTCGAGCGGCCTGCGTTCGACCGTCGACTTGGCGATGGCCAGGGCCGCCGTCTGGACCGTCAGGGCCCGGGCCGGAACGTCGAGTTGGACCCAGGGATCGGCCCCGACGGCCGGACCGCCCGCCTCCTGGTACGCGCCGAGGAAACGGGACCACACCTCCGGCGGCAGGATGCCGGCGGCGAACCAGGCCGCGGGGCGGGCCAGATCCCACGCGGGGTCGCCGAGGCCGAGGTCGTCGATGTCGATGAGCCGCCAGGGGCCGTCGCCGAGCGGCCCGGGCTCACGCACCAGTTGGCCCAGGTGGAAGTCTCCGTGGCAGAGCAGGCGGAGGGCGGGGCCGCCGCTGCCATCGTTGTTGTTGTCGTTGTCCTCGTTGTTGTCGTCGTTGGAGAGCGTCCGCCAGGCGCTCAGTACCGTCGCGGCGGCCGGGTGGTCCGGCGCCGTCCCGCGCATCCGCTCCACGGCGAGCGACACCTTGAGCGGGGCCCGCATCGCCGGGAGCCGCTGGGCGAGCACCGGCGGGGGCGGCGTGCGGTGGAGCCGGGCCAGGAGCCGCGCCGCGTCCTCCCAGGGAGCGGCGTCGGGGTCGTCCGGGGCGACGGGCGGCCCGTACGGCCAGACCGTGACGGGACGGCCGTCGAGTTCGGCACCGCCCTGCGACGGGACCGGCAGCGGGAGCGGCGGCAGGAGGACGCCGTCGACGTCGGGGTGACCCGCGAGCGCCAGCCGGGCACGGTGCGCCTCGGGGTCGGTGTCGGGGGCGTGCGCCTTGGCGACGAGCGCCCCGTGACGTACGACCGTCCCGTCCGCCCGGTCGGCGAGCACCCCGACCAGGCCGCTCGCGCAGCGGCACGGCGCGCCGGGGCGGTGAGCGGCCGCGCGCGCCACGGCGGCGAGCCGGTCCAGCGGGGAGGGGGGCGTCGCGGGCGGTGGGGGTGCGGGCTGGGCTTCGGGGTCCACGCGGGGAGCGTACGCGGCGCGAAGGCCGGTCAGCTCCCCAGCTGACCGGCCTCACGCTGCCGTCCGCCACACCCCCGTCCCCACGGGGTTGATGGCCGGATGTCCCTGACCCGGGCCGCTCTCCCTGGTCCGGGCGCTGTTCAGCGCCCCAACATCACGCCCACGGACGACGCCTGTGTGACCACCGCTTCCCAGCCGCCGAAGACGACCACGAGCAGGGCCGCGAGAGGGAGGACCATGGCCGTGGCCACCAGAGGGTGACGACGGCCCGAAGGGCTGGTGGTCGACCGCGGTGCCGTGTACGCCATGGGTCCTCTCCTGTCGTGTCTGGCGCGGCGGGTACGTGACCTCGGGGGACGAGTGCTGCACCCGCCGCTGACAACAACACTAGGGACCGGGAGGCGCCCGGACGTCATGCCCGCGTACCGGCTTGCGGGCCTCCCGGAGGATGACGCCCGGCCGTGCGGAGTACTCCCCTGGGTGGAGACGGACGTCCGGAACTGGGGGTCTTCCCGGAGGGGTCGGCCCCGTCCGGGAGCCGGAGCCCCCTCGGACGGACGGAAGTGGCGGCCGGTCGGTCCGGGGTGGTGCCGGGTGAGCCTCGGGGTGGCGACCGGTGCGCGTCGGGGTGGCGACCGGTGGGCGTCGGGGTGTGCGGCAGGTCACCAGGCGTGACATCGCTCACTTCCGTCCGCCCTGTCCGGATCCCGGGGTTCCTCGGCTGGGGAAGCCGCCCGCCGCCGTCCGGCCGAGCTGTCGCGACGGTTCGTCAAGTGATCTACAGAGGACGGGGGTTGGTGCGGGGCCGCCGGGCGCGAGACCCCTTGCCGTCCCCCTCAGCACTGACAATCGATCCCGCTGCGAGGGCGCGGCCTATGAGCACGTTCGGGCGGCACTACGTAAGCTGTGCCACGTCGAACGGACGAGGGGACGGACATGGCGATGATGCGGCTCCGGCGCGAGGATCCGCGGATCGTCGGGTCGTTCCGGCTCCACCGCAGGCTGGGGGCCGGCGGGATGGGGGTCGTGTACCTCGGGTCCGACCGGCGCGGTCAGCGCGTGGCACTCAAGGTGATCCGGCCCGACCTGGCCGAGGACCAGGAGTTCCGGTCGCGCTTCGCCCGCGAGGTGTCCGCGGCCCGGCGCATCCGCGGCGGCTGCACGGCCCGGCTGGTCGCCGCCGACCTGGAGGCCGACCGCCCCTGGTTCGCCACGCAGTACGTGCCCGGCCCCTCGCTGCACGACCGGGTCGCCGAGGAGGGCGGGCTGCGCGCCGCCGACGTGGCCTCGATCGGGGCCGCGCTCTCGGAGGGCCTGGTCGCCGTCCACGAGGCCGGAGTCGTCCACCGCGACCTGAAGCCCTCGAACATCCTGCTCTCCCCCAAGGGCCCCCGCATCATCGACTTCGGGATCGCCTGGGCCACCGGAGCCAGCACCCTCACCCACGTGGGGACGGCCGTGGGCTCACCCGGCTTCCTCGCCCCCGAGCAGGTCCGCGGCGCGGCCGTCACCCCCGCCACCGACGTCTTCTCCCTCGGCGCCACCCTCGCCTACGCCGCGATGGCCGACTCCCCCTTCGGGCACGGGAGTTCGGAGGTCATGCTCTACCGGGTCGTACACGAGGAACCCCAGCTGCACGGAGTCCCCGACGCCCTGGCCCCGCTGATCCGGGCCTGCCTGGCGAAGGACCCCGAGGAACGTCCCAGCACCCTCCAGCTGTCGATGCGCCTCAAGGAGATCGCCGCGCGCGAGGCACAGGGCCTGCCGGTCTCTCGTCCGCCCGTCCAGCGCGAGCGCGCCGAGGAGCGGAACACCGTCCGGCCGACCGAGCGGTACACGGAGCGGGACACCCGCGGCCACGGTCCCGACCGGGACGCCGAGCGCGAGCAGCGGGGGCAGCAGGCCCGGGGCGCGGGGCAGATCTCACGGCCCTCCTCCACCGGACCGCGGACCGGCGGCTCACGCGCCCCTCAGTCCCGTCCCGGCACCCGGCCGGGCGCCCGCTCGACGTCCACCGGCCGCCGCCCCGCCAACCCCCGCCTGCTGCGGCAGCGCCTCTTCGTCTTCGTGGTCGTCACGCTGGTCGTCGCCCTGGGCATCGCCGCCGCGCAGGCCTTGCAGGGTTAGCCGAAGCCGAGGGCCCCTGGAACGGCCGAAGCCGACCTGAAGGCCCCTGGGGCCTCGGTCGGCTTCGTGGTGTTGCCGCGAGCCTCAGGATTCCGGGCGGCCCGTCGCCACCGCGTAGAACGCGACCGCCGCCGCCGCGCCCACGTTGAGCGAGTCCACGCCGTGGGCCATCGGGATCCGGACCCACTCGTCGGCCGCGCGCAGCGCCTGCGTGGAGAGGCCCTCGCCCTCCGCGCCGAGCATCAGCGCCACCCGCTCCAGTCGGTGCGGGGCCGCCTCGTCGATCGAGGTCGCCTTCTCCGCCGGAGTCAGCGCGAGGAGCTTGAACCCCGCCTCCCGTACCGTCTCCAGACCGCGGGGCCAGCTCTCCAGGCGGGCGTACGGGACGGAGAAGACCGCGCCCATCGAGACCTTGACGGAGCGCCGGTAGAGCGGGTCCGCGCAGTCCGGGGAGAGCAGGACCGCGTCCATGCCCAGGGCCGCGGCGCTGCGGAAGATCGCACCGATGTTGGTGTGGTCGTTGACCGACTCCATGATCACCACCCGGCGGGCGCCCGCGAGCAGCTCCGCCGCGTCCGGCAGCGGCTTGCGCTGCATGGACGCGAGGGCGCCGCGGTGCACGTGGTAGCCGGTGACGCGTTCGGCCAGGTCCGGCTGGACCGCGTACACCGGCGCCGGGACCTCGTCGATGACATCGCGCATGACGTCGACCCACTTGGCGGAGAGCAGCATCGACCGCATCTCGTACCCGGCCTGCCGGGCGCGCCGGATGACCTTCTCGCCCTCCGCGATGAACAGACCCTCTGCGGGCTCGCGTCTGCGCCGGAGTTCGACGTCGGTCAGACCGGTGTAGTCGCGCAGGCGCGGGTCGTCGGGGTCGTCGATCGTGATGAGTTCGGCCACGGGGTGATACTGCCTTGTCCGGGGTGTGGTGCCAATGGTGCGCGACGCTTGGTGACAGGTTTCAGTTACCTCTGGTTACTTCACCAGCTTGCCGGGTCCCTCGCCGACGACGGCGCCGATGACGATGACCGCGGGCGGGCGGACCTCTTCGGCCTTGACCGTCTCCGCGACGGTCGCGAGCGTGGCGTCCACCCTGCGCTGGGCCGCCGTGGTGCCCTCCTGGACGAGCGCCAGCGGCGTCTCCGGGGCCTTGCCGTGGGCGATGAGCGCCTCGGCGATCTTCCCGATCTTGTCGACGCCCATGAGGATCACCAGGGTGCCGGTGAGCTTCGCGAGCGAGGCCCAGTCGACGAGCGAGCGCGGGTCGTCGGGAGCGACGTGCCCGCTCACCACCGTGAACTCGTGGGCCACCCCGCGGTGCGTGACCGGGATGCCGGCCGCGCCCGGGACCGAGATCGAGCTGGAGATGCCCGGGACGACCGTGCAGGCGATGCCCTCGGCGGCGAGTGCCTGGGCCTCCTCCATTCCCCGGCCGAAGACGAACGGGTCGCCGCCCTTGAGGCGGACCACCGACTTCCCGGCCTTCGCGTGCTCGATCAGCGCGTTGTTGATGGCCTCCTGGGCCATGAAGCGGCCGTACGGGATCTTGGCCGCGTCGATCACCTCGACGTGCGGGGGCAGCTCGTCGAGGAGGTCACGGGGGCCGAGCCGGTCGGCGATGACCACGTCGGCCTCGGCCAGCAGACGGCGGCCGCGGACGGTGATCAGGTCCGGGTCGCCGGGGCCGCCGCCGACCAGGGCGACGAAGGGGGTACGCGAGCGGTGCGCGGGCGCCGCGATCGAGCCGTCACGGAGGCCCTCGACGATCGCGTCGCGCACGGCGGCGGAGCGGCGGGGGTCGTGGCCGGTGAGCACGGCGACGGTGACGCCCGCGTCGCGGCCCGTGGCCGGGGTCCAGGCGGTGGCCGCCTCGGCGTCGTCCGCGCGCACGCACCAGGTGCGGGTCCGCTCGGCCTCGGCGGAGGCGGCGGCGTTGGCGGTCGCGTCGGTGGTGGCCACCAGCGCGTACCACGTGTCGGCGAGGTCACCGTCCTCGTACCGACGCGTGATCCAGGTGATCTCGCCCGCCTCCGCCATCGCCTCCACGGAAGGGGTCGCGGACGGGGAGATCAGCGTGATCTCGGCGCCCGCGGCGATCAGCGCGGGCAGGCGGCGCTGGGCGACCTGGCCGCCGCCGAGAACGACGACGCGGCGGCCGGCGAGGCGCAGTCCGACGGGGTAGGCGGGGTGCGTCGCGTTCTCGGTGTGCTCGGCCATGGGTGAGCGGCTCCTCGGAAGGATGTGTACGGGGGGCCGCTGCTGCGGTGAAGCGGCTGGTGGGGCTGGTGGGGCTGGCGGGGGCGCTGCCCCGCGCTCCCACGATATCGGGGGCGGAGTGAAGTCACGCTGTGACGGATCTCCCGGTCGTGGGCGCGTGCGTGAGGGACGCGCAGGGGCCGTGTTCGGGACTGCATGTTTTACGGCGCCTTCGGGCCCATTCGGGTCGGAGGCGCTCATGCGCCACAAAACACGCTCTACGTCCCGAACACGGCCCCTGCGCGTCCCCCACTCCCCTGCGTGGGTGGGAGACGCGCCGGTCGTGCTACTTCTCGGTGACTCCCGCCGAGTCGAACGTGGCCACCTCGTGCATCGCGCGCGCCGCGCTCTGGACCAGGGGGAGCGCCAGGAGGGCGCCCGTGCCTTCGCCGAGGCGGAGGTCCAGGTCGACCAGGGGGCGCAGGCCCAGCTTGTTCAGGGCCGCCACGTGGCCCGGCTCCGCGCTGCGGTGGCCGGCGATGCAGGCCGCGAGCGACTCCGGGGCGATCGCGCGGGCCACGAGGGCCGCCGCGCCGGTGGAGACGCCGTCGAGGATGACCGGCGTACGGAGCGAGGCCGCGCCCAGGATCAGGCCCACGAGGGCCGCGTGCTCCAGGCCGCCGATCGCCGAGAGGACGCCGATCGGGTCCGCCGGGTCCGGCTTGTGCAGGGCCAGTGCGCGGCGGACCACGTCCACCTTGCGGGCGTGCGTCTCGTCGTTGATGCCCGTGCCGCGGCCCGTGACCTCGGCGGCGTCGACCCCGGTGTAGACCGAGATCAGTGCTGCGGACGCGGTGGTGTTCGCGATGCCCATCTCGCCGGTGAGAATCGCCTTGTTGCCCGCCGCGACCAGGTCGCGGGCCGTTTCGATGCCCACCTCGACCGCGGCCAGGACCTCTTCACGGCTCATCGCGAGACCCGTGGTGAAGTCGCCCGTGCCCGGGCGGACCTTACGGGGAAGGAGACCCGGGGTCGCCGGGAGTTCGGAGGCCACACCCACGTCGATGACGCAGACCTCGGCACCCACCTGGTTCGCGAAGGCGTTGCAGACCGCTCCCCCGCCGAGGAAGTTGGCCACCATCTGGCCCGTGACCTCCTGCGGCCAGGGCGTGACGCCCTGAGCGTGCACACCATGGTCGCCGGCGAAGATCGCCACGGCCGCCGGCTCCGGAATCGGCGGAGGGCACATACGGGAGAGGCCGGAGAGCTGCGCGGAGATGATCTCCAGCATGCCGAGGGCGCCGGCCGGCTTGGTCATGCGCTTCTGGCGCTCCCAGGCCTCGCCGAGCGCCTTGGCGTCCAGCGGGCGGATGTTGGCGACCGTCTCCTGGAGCAGGTCGTGCGGTTCCTCGCCCGGCAGGGCGCGACGGCCGTACGTCTCCTCGTGCACCACCCAGGACAGCGGGCGGCGCTTGGACCAGCCCGCCTGTGCCAGTTCCGGCTCGGCGGGGAACTCGTCGACGTAACCCACGCAGAGGTACGCGACCACTTCGAGGTGCTCCGGCAGGCCGAGCGTGCGGACCATCTCGCGCTCGTCGAAGAAGCTGACCCAGCCGACGCCGAGGCCCTCGGCCCTGGCCGCCAGCCAGAGGTTCTCCACGGCTAGCGCGGAGGAGTACGGGGCCATCTGCGGCTGCGTGTAGCGGCCCAGCGTGTGGCGGCCGCCCCGGGTGGGGTCGGCGGTCACGACGATGTTCACCGGGGTGTCGAGGATGGCCTCGATCTTCAGTTCCTTGAACTGCTTCGCCCGGGCCTTCGGCAGCGACTTGGCGTAGGCGTCGCGCTGTCGCTGGGCCAGCTCGTGCATCGTCTGCCGGGTCTCGGCGGAGCGGATGACGACGAAGTCCCAGGGCTGTGAGTGGCCGACGCTGGGGGCCGTGTGCGCGGCCTCCAGGACGCGGAGCAGCACCTCGTGCGGAATCGGGTCCGAGCGGAAGCCGTTCCGGATGTCGCGGCGCTCGCGCATCACGCGCAGGACGGCCTCACGCTCGGCGTCGGCGTAGCCGGGTGCCGGAGCGTCGGGATTCGTGGCGTCGGGATTCGTGGCGTCGACAGGCGGCGTGTTGGGTGCCGGAGCGTCGAGCGTCGTGGCGTCGACAGGCGGGATGTTGGGTGCCGGAGCGTCGACGGGCGGGATGTTGGGTGCCTGGGCGTCGACAGGCGGCGTGCTGGGTGCCTGGGCGTCGACAGGCGGCGTGTCGGGTGCCTGGGCGTCGGGAGTCGGAGCCCCGGCGATCGGCGCTTCCAGGGGCGCTTCCTGTTCCTCTTCTGTGACGAGGAGTTCGGCGTCCGTGGCTCCTCGCTCGTCGGTCGCGGTCGCTTCGGCCGTGACGGTCTGCTCTTCCGTGGCCGTCTGCTGTTCCGTCGCCGGGAGTTCGTCGGCCTCCACCAGGTCCGCCGCGTCCACGAAGCCGCCCTCGGGGTCCGCGGTCGCCTCGGGCTCGGGCTCCTGGGTGGGAGCCACCTCGAGAACCGCCTCGGCCGCCTCGGCCACGGGCTGCGCCGCCGCCTGGTCCGTGAGCTCGACCTGGGCGGGCTGCTCCGGGTGTTCCGGCGCCACCGCTTCGGCCGTGGTCTCCGCCTCGGGGGCCTCCGCGGCGACGAACGCCTCCGCCGCTGCCTGCTCCACGAGAGCCTCGGGCTCGGCGGCCTGCGCCGACTCCTCGGCCTCGGGCGCCTGCTCGGTCTCCGATACCAGTACGGGGGCCTCCGCGGCCGGCTCCGCCTCGCGCGGGGCGGGCACGGTGGCCTGGGTCTCGGCGGGCTCCGGGACCTCGGCCTCGACCGGCTCCTGCGCGGGCTCGCCCACCGTCTCGGGAGCGGCGGCCACGGGAGCCGTCGGCTCCTGGGCCTCGGCGACCGGGGTCGGGGCCAGGTGCGGGGCTGTCGGGACGGAGCCCTCGACCTGGACGAACTGCCCGGTCGGCGGGACGACCGTTTCTGCGGGGAGGACCGGCTGCGGGGCCACGGCCTCCTGCGGCTGCGCGGCCCACGGCTCGGCGCCCTGCGGCGCGAGCTGCTGGTCCTGCGGGATGTCGAAGTACTCGGGGCCCGTCGTCGGCGGTCCCTGGTTCCGCACGGGCATCGGCGCGGGGGCGGTCGCCACGAACGGCGCGGACTGCGGGGCCGGGGCGGGCACCGCGGCCGGACCGCGGTCGGCGAGCGAGAGCACGACGCCGCCGGCCTCGGGCACGGGCGGGCCCATGTGCAGCGGGCGCCGGGCGGGCTGCGGAATCGGAGCGCCGGCCGGCGGCGGGACGCGGACGCCGCCGAGGTCGACCGAACCGGAGTCGCGGCCCGCGGCCTCGTGGGCGCCGGTGTCGAGGATGCCGGGCTCGTAGCCGTGGTCCGCGAGGACGGGCTCCTGCGCGGCCATGGGTACGCCGTGCGCCGGCGTGCCGTGGACGGGAGTGCCGTGCGTCGGGGTGCCGTGGGTCGGCGTGCCGTGCGGAGGAGTGCCTTGCGCGGGAGTGCCGTGCGCGGGAGTGCCGTGCGCCGGCGTGCCGTGGACCGGAGTCCCGTGCGCCGGCGTGCCCACGGCCTGCGCCTGCACGGGCGGCTGGGGCTGAGGAGCGGTCAGGACGTCGGCGAGGACGAAGGATTCCGGGAGCGGGTCGGTGAGCGGGTCGCCCATCGGGGCCTCCGGAGCAAGGGCCACGGGCTGCGCGCCCTGGTGCGGGACCGCGGGGGTTGCCTGCGGGGCCGGTACGGCGACCGGCGGCGCGGGCGCGACGCCCGGCGGGTGCTCACTCCAGGCGCCCTGGGCGCCCGGCATGAGAAGGATGTCGTCGTCTTCGGTTGCCTGCTCGGAGGGGTCCAGGAAGGTGTACGCGCCCGGTGCGGGGATGCCCGGCTGCTCGACCATGCCTGCGTTCTCCGGCAGTCCCTCGCCCGAGACCTGGCCGGTGTCCGTCATGCGTACCCCTCGCCCATCGCTTGTGCTTTCTTCAGACCTGCGCCCGTCGAGAACAACGAGCGCACGCGCCGCGCGGCACGAAGGACACGCGGACACCCACTCATTGTCGCGGCCCTCGGCCGTCGTGGCAGGCAGATCCGCCACGGCGTGCTGTGGACTGCGCCACGTCGCGCGGTCCCCCCTTGCTCCGTACCACATCAGCGAGCCGAGAGGGCCTGCCGATTCGAGACATTCGATGGGTCTCCCCAGCGTAGCGAGGGGGAGAAATGCCGAACGTCCCAGTGCGGTACAACAATCGGCCAGCCTACCTGCCCGTCAGGGGCGGCAGGGTCACGGGGCGCCGTCGCTCCTGCGTCCGGCCAGCAGGAACACGACCGACCGCTCGCGTTCCGACCAGTCGTCCGGGTCGAGTCCGACGGTCTGGAGGAGGAGGCTCTCGACGGCGTAGCCGCCGTCGGCGAGGGCGGTGCCGATGGCCTCCGCCTCGTCGCGGGTGGAGGCGTGGGCGACGATGCGCTCCGGGCGCCGGTCGGTGCAGGCGGTGACGACGGGAACTCCGCCCGCCGCGATGCGGACGACATCGGGTTCGGGGAGGTTCTCCAGGACGTGCGGTGCCCGGCCCTGGACGGTCTGGAGCGGTACGCCGTGTCGGCGGGCGGCGGCCTCGGTGCGGGCGCAGGCGGCCGGGTCGGTGTCGACGGCGATGACGGCGGCGCCGAAGCGGGCGGCCTCGACGGCGAACGCGCCGCCCGCGCAGCCGATGTCCCAGACGAGGTCGCCGACGCGGGGGCCGAGGCGGGCCAGCTGGGCGGCGCGCAGTGCGGGGTCCTGCCCCGCGCCGGGCCGCGGCGCCGGGGCGGTAGCGGGGGCGCCGGGGCCGGGTCCCCGCGCGCCGCGCCCCTCGGGGGCGTACTCCTCGGCGGGCAGGCCCCAGCCGCGTACGGGCCGCACGGCCGGGTCCTGGCCCATCAGCCAGGGGGCGGTCGGCGTGCCGGAGCCCGCGCCGCCCACTCCTCCGATGACGAGGACGACGTTCGGGTCGCGCCAGGAGTGGTCGGCGGCCCTGTCGGAGGTGAGGACGGAGACCTGTTCGCGGTCGGTGCCGAGCTCCTCGCAGACGACGAAGGTGCGGTGGACCCCGTCGAGGAGAAGGGCGAGTTCGGCGGGTCCCGCGCCCGGTGAGGTGAGGACGGCGACCTTGGGGTGCGCGCGGCAGACGTTCACCGCGCGGCGCAGGGTGCGCTGGTGGGCGACCACGATCCTGGCGTCCTCCCAGGGCATCCCCGCGCGGGCGAAGGCGGCGGCGACGGAGGAGACGGCGGGGACGACCTCGACCTCCAGGCCGTGCTCGGGGGCGCGCAGGACGCGGACGACGCCGAAGAAGCCCGGGTCGCCGTCGGCGAGGACGACGGCGGTGCCGCGGTGTCCCGCGATGCGGCGGGCGGCGAGGTCGACGCTGCCGAGGCGGATGCGTTCGGCGGCGGGGGGCACCTCGGGGAGCGCCAGGTGGTGGGCGGCGCCGGCCACGAGGGTGGCGGCGGAGAGCGCGGACCGGGCTGCCGCGGTGAGGGGCGAGCCGTCCCAGCCGATCACCGTGACCCGGTCAGCCATCGTCGTCTGTCTCCTGTGGTGTCGTCGCAGGTCGGGGGCGTGTCGAGCGTACCCCGGGCGGGCTTTCGGGCTCGGCTCCCCGGCGCGGTGTCCGGCGCTCAGCTCCAGTCGGTGTACGAGGAGTATCCGGCCTCGGCCATCTGGTCGGCGACGCCGTCGAGGTCCTCGGGGAGGAGGCCCCAGACGATGAAGTCGGTGCGCAGCTCGGTCCAGTTGCCGTCCTCGGTGCGGGTGCGGGCTATGCAGGCGTTGCGCAGGACGCCTTCGCTGATGCAGCCGATCTTCTGGGCGACCTGCTGGGAGGCGGTGTTGTCCGCGGCCGTGCGGAGTTCGAGGCGCTCGAACTTCTGGTCGCCGAAGACCCACTGGGCGGTGGCGAGCGCGGCCTCGGAGGCGTATCCCTCGCCGCGGGCCCAGGGGGCGACGATGTAGGAGAGCTCGGTGGAGCGGACGCGCCAGTTGGTGTTGCTCAGTTGGACGATGCCCACGAGGCGCTGGGTGAGGAACTCGGTGACGGCGAGGTCGAGGCCCCGGCCGGCGGCGCGCTCGGTGGGGGCGTACTCGGTGATCCAGCGGCGGGCGGCGTCCTCGGTGTACGGCTGGGGGACGGCCGTCCACGCCCCGACCATCTCGTCGTTCATCATCTCGGCCAGAGCCGGGGCGTCGGCTTCCTCGAGCGCGCGCAGCACCAACCGGTCCGTGTTGATGGAGATGTCCGGAAAGGTGGTAGTCATGCTCAGCTCCATGCCGTGAACCGTCCGAATCGACCGTGAACGCACAGCATGCAGCATGCGGACGTCGGCGTGCATGGCCGGGTGGGGGTGCGGCGAAGGCCCCGCGCACCGGACGGGGTGCGGGGGGCCTCCTGCGCAAGGACTGTACGGGGGAACCGGTCTGACGGTTCCTCGGATGCCGGGCCCTAGTTGGCGACGGCGCCGAAAGCCGGGACGACCGAGCCCTTGTAGGTGTCCTCGATGTACTTCTTCGCCTCGGGCGAGTTGAGGAGCTTGGCGAGCTTCTGCACGCGGGCGTCCTTCTCGTTGCCCGCCTTGACGGCGAGGAAGTTGGCGTACGGGTTGCCTTCGGCCTTCTCCAGGACGAGGGCGTCCTTCGCCGGCGAGAGGTCGGCCTCGATGGCGTAGTTGCCGTTGATGACGGCGGCGTCCACGTCGTTCAGGGCGCGGGGCACGGTGGCGGCCTCCAGCTCCTTGAACTCCAGGCCCTTCTTGTCGGTGATGTCGGAGAGCTTGGCGTTGGTGCCGACTCCCGGCTTGACGGTGATCAGGCCGTTCGCGGCGAGCAACTGGAGCGCGCGGCCGCCGTTGGTGGTGTCGTTGGGGACGGCGATCGTCTGGCCGGGCTTGATGTCCTTCACCGACTTGAGGCTCTTGGAGTAGAGGCCCAGCGGCTCCAGGTGGACGTTGACCACGGGGACGATGGTGGTCTTGTTCTTCTGGTTGAAGTCGTCGAGGTACGGCTTGTGCTGGAAGAAGTTGGCGTCGACCTGGCCGGACTGGGTGGCGGTGTTCGGCAGGACGTAGTCCGTGACCTCCTTCACCTCCAGCTTCAGGCCTTCCTTCTCGGCCAGCTTGTCCTTGACGAAGTTGAGGATGTCGGCGTGCGGCGTCGGCGACGCGGCGACGACGAGCGGCTTGGAGGTGTCGCCGGAGCCGGCCGAGTCCTTGGTGGAGGACGGGTCCGAGGAGGTGCCGCAGGCGGTGAGGCCGAGGGCGAGGGCGGCGGTGGCGGCGATACCGGCGGTGAGCTTGATGTTCTTACGCACGAAGAGTGCCTCTTTCCGGTGGAGCGGTGGACGCCTGGACAACAAGTCCGGGCTGTTCTTCGAAAAACGAAGCCTTGGGGTGGGGCGTGGCCCGCGGTACGTCTCGGGCCGTGCGGCTCAGGCCGTGCGGCCCCGGCGGGCGAGGAGCCGGACGACTCCGTCGCCGATGAGCTGGACGACGGTCACGATCAGGACCAGGACGACGACGGTGACGAGCATGAACGTCGTGTCGAAGCGCTGGTATCCGTAGGTGACGGCCTTGGAGCCGAGGCCCTCGCCGCCGACCGCGCCGGCCATGGCCGAGTAGCCGATGAGCACGATCACGGTGGTGGTGACGCCCGAGACGAGGGAGGGCAGGGCCTGCGGGAGCAGCACCTTGCGGACGATGGTGGGGATGCCGCCGCCCATGGCCTGGACGGCCTCGACGAGCCCGTGGTCGACCTCGCGGATCGCCGTCTCGACGAGGCGCGCGAAGAAGGGGATGGCGCCGATGGCGAGCGGCACGATCATCGCGGTGGGACCGATGAAGGTGCCGACGACGAAGGTGGTGAAGGGGATCAGCGCGATCAGCAGGATGATGAAGGGCAGCGAACGCCCGATGTTCACGATCGCACCGACGATCTTGTTCACCGGCCGGTTCTGCAGCAGTCCGCCCTTGTCCGTGAGGACGAGGAGGATGCCGAGCGGCAGGCCGCCGAGCACGGTGACGACGGCGGCCCAGAGGACCATGTAGAGCGTGTCGACGGTGCCCTGCTCCAGCAGGGGCTGCATCTCGGACCAGGTCACTTGGCACCTTCCTTGGCCAGTACGGGCGCGGTGTCGGCCGGCGCCTCGGCGTCCTCTTCGACGTGTTCGACCTGGAGGCCCTGCTCGCGCAGGAAGCCGATCGGGACGACGTTGTCCTCGTACCGTCCGGGGAGCTCGATCCGCATCCGGCCGATCTGCTTGCCGCCCACCGTGTCCATCGCCGCCCCGAGGATCGAGATGTCGATGTTGTAGGTGCGGGAGAGCTGGGAGATGACCGGCTGGGTCGCGGACTCGCCGTGGAAGGTGACGTCGACGACCGTGCGTTCGGGGCCCGTGGCGGCGCCGCTCACCGGGAAGAGTTCGGCCGCCAGCTGGGAGCCGGGGGTGGCGAGCAGTTCGGTGACGGTGCCGGACTCGACGACGCGGCCGTGCTGCATGAGGGCGGCGGAGTCGCAGATCGTCTTGACGACGTCCATCTCGTGCGTGATCAGCAGGACGGTGAGGCCGAGCTGCTGGTTGAGGTCGCGCAGGAGCTGGAGGATGGAGCGGGTGGTCTCCGGGTCGAGGGCGCTGGTGGCCTCGTCGGAGAGGAGGACCTTGGGCTCGCCGGCGAGGGCGCGGGCGATGCCGACGCGCTGCTTCTGGCCGCCGGAGAGCTGGCCCGGGTAGGACTTGGCCTTGTCGGCGAGGCCGACGAGGTCGAGGAGTTCGAGGGCGCGGCGGGAGCGCTCGGCGCCGGAGACGCCGAGGATCTCCAGGGGGAGCTCGATGTTGTCCTTGACCGTGCGGGAGGACAGCAGGTTGAAGTGCTGGAAGACCATGCCGATGCTGCTGCGCGCCCGGCGCAGGTCCTTGCCGGCGCGGCGGCCCTTGCCGGCGAGGGCGGTGAGGTCGACTCCGTCGACGGTCACGGTGCCGGAGGTGGGGCGCTCCAGGAGGTTGACGCAGCGGATGAGCGAGGACTTGCCGGCGCCGCTCTGGCCGATCACGCCGAAGACCTCGCCCTCGCGGACGTGCAGGTCGACGCCGTCCAGAGCGGTGACCTGGCGGCCGCGCGACTCGTAGACCTTGGTCAGGCCCGAAGTGGTGATCACAGGGTTTCCGTCACTGTCGAGTGCGCGGCGCGGGGTCCGCCGGGCACGGGGCATTCGTCGTTCGGACAGCCAGGCGCACGGAGGCCGGTCCGGTGGGTGGCCGGGGGCGGCGAGTGCGCGGGGCAGGCACGGTCCGCCGCCGGATGGCGGGGGATCGGCTGGCCGTCGGGTCTCGCTTCGGGGCGCGAAACTCAGGCGGGGGCCCTCAGAAGGCGCACATTCGACACATACAACGAGCACCGGGCGTCGTGATCGCCTCGGTCGCAAGGGTGCGGCTGCTCGTCGTGGTCATGTCTGCAAGTAAAGCATGCGCACTCGCGAACGAAAGGGGGGCGTCCGAATAGCGGACACCCCTGAGATGCCATACGGACACCCGCTGGGGGCGCGTGCGTGCCGCTCCCCCGCGCGTGGCCTGCGGGGGCGGGCCCGGCCGGCCGGTGCCGTCGGCGCCGGCCGGCGGACCGGGGGCGGGCGGCTGGTGTGGCCAAGGCCACGGGGTGGGCGGCCACCGCCTTCCGGGGGGCGAGCGCATCGGGCCTTTCGGACCGTAATACCCTCGGGCGCATGCTCGACGCCCTGACGGTCACGGTCTCCGTGGCCGCGCTCGCCCTCGCCGCCTGGTGCGGCTTCGCCGCCTTCCGGGACCAGCCGACCAAGGACTGGCACTTCATCGGCATGGCCGTGGTGACCTTCCTGGTGCTGGTCCAGCTGGTCGTCGGCATCGTGCAGCTGGTGCGCGGCGAGAAGGCCGAGGAGGGCGCGACGATCTTCGTCGCCTATCTGCTGGGCGCGCTGTGCGCGGTGCCGATCGCCGGGTTCATGTCGCTCGCGGAGCGCAGCCGGTGGGGCTCGGCGACCGTGGCCGCCGGTGCGGTCGTCCTCGCCGTGCTCGAAGTGCGTCTCTACGACATCTGGACGGTGGGCTGACCATGGCGGAGATCCAGGAGAAGGCGGCGCGGGGCGCGAGGACCCGTCTCGTCTCGGGCCCGGGCATCCTGCTCGTCTGGCTGTACGGCGTGATGTCGGTCGGCGCGGTATCGCGCTCGATCTACCAGATCGCGACCGAGTTCGACCGGGCGCCGCTCGCGTACTCCCTGTCGGCGGTGGCGGCCGTGGTCTACGCCTTCATCACCTACACGCTGGTGCGGGGCGGGGAGACGGCCCGCAGGGCGGCGCTGGTGTGCTGCGCCGCCGAGCTCGCGGGCGTCCTGGTGGTCGGGACCTGGACCCTGGTGGAGCCGTCCGCCTTCCCGGACGCGACGGTCTGGTCGGACTACGGGTACGGGTACCTCTTCATTCCGGTCCTGCTGCCGATGACCGGCATCTGGTGGCTCCGCCGGTCCCGCGCGGTGGCGTCCGCCTGAGTCAGGCGGCGGCCTTCTCCAGGGTCACCAGGGTGAGCTTCGGCCCCACTTCGCGGGCCGCCACCTGCGCGTACCCCTTGCTGCGGTAGAGCCGCAGATTGCCCTCGCTGCGGTGGCCGGTGAAGAGCTGGAAGCGCTTGGCGGAGGGCTCCGCCGGCGTGGTCTCGGCGGCGAAGTGGCGTTCGATGCCGTCGAGGAGCCGTCCTCCGAGGCCGTGGCGCCGCATGCGCGGGTGGACGATCAGCTTGGCGATCCGTACCGTGCCGTCCTCGTCGAGGCGGGCCCGTACGGAGGCGACGACCTCGTCGCCGAGCCTGGCCACCAGGCCGTACCCCTCGTCCAGTTCGGCGCGCAGGGCGTCGAGCGACTGGGTGAGCGGTTCGATGGACCAGTCCCCGTACAGCTCCGCCTCACTCTGGTAGCAGAGGTACTGCAGCTTCAGGATGTGCTCCGCGTCCTGTGCGTCCGCTGCTGAGATGGTCACACTCAGGCCCATGTGTGCACGCCTCCCGCTCATGTGGTTCGCCGTCGGTTTATCGCACCCTTCCCCGTCGGCCGGGGGCGGGAACCTCTGCAGCCAGCATTCTGCGCAGGCATCCCAGGCAACGGGAACGCGTCGGCCCCAGACTGCCCTGTGAGATACCCAACTCTCCTGCGATTTCTCGGTAGGTGGGGTCCTCCGGATCGAGCATCGCGGTGAGCAGGCGCGGGCACCTGCCGGGCGTTCGGGTGACGGCGGCGCGCAGGGTGCGGTGGCGTTCGGCGACGAGGAGCGTGGTCTCCGGGGAGCTGTGCGGGCCTTCGGTGTCCGGCGGCGGGGCGGGCTCGTCCTGATAGGGGCGCTCGCGGTCGGTGGTCCGGCGGGCGCGGCGGGCCTCTGCGCGGACGGCGCGGCGCAGCCAGTCGGCGGGGCGCTCGGGGGCGCCGGTCTCCTGGAGGCGCTCCAGGAGACGGAGCCAGACGGCCTGTTCGAGGTCGCTCGGGTCGACGCCGGCGGCCGGAGCCTCGGCGTCCGACTCGGCGGCGAGGAGCGGGGCGAGGGCGGCCAGGAGGCCGGGGGGCACGGTGGAGGCGGGGGCGGGGGCCGGGTGGGGAGCCGCGTGCGCGTGCGGGTGGGGCCGGCCGGCCGGCGTGGGAGCGGTCTCGGGTGCCGGCGTGACGGTGGTGCCGGGGGCGGTCTCGGGGGTGGTCATGACCGGCACGATGTGCGGGTGCGGGGGCGCGGTTGCGGTGCGGGGCGTAAACCACCCGGGAGGAGGTCGTGCGGCGCCGGCCGCGCGACCTCCTCCCGGTTCCGTCAGTCGCGGGCGGCCGTGAAGTCCGCGGCGGCGAGCAGCGCCGTGTCGGGGTTGTCGGAGAAGATGCCGTCGATCCCCGTCTCCAGGTACCGCTTCAGGGCCCCGAAGGCGTCGCCGTACGCCGTCGGGTCCGTGCCCCGGCGGAAGTCGGCGGGCAGGAAGCTGT
The DNA here is from genome assembly GCF_053607625.1 of Streptomyces sp. NPDC055103. NCBI lineage: Bacteria > Bacillati > Actinomycetota > Actinomycetes > Kitasatosporales > Streptomycetaceae > Streptomyces > Streptomyces sp. NPDC055103. The sequence goes on along the minus strand of NZ_JBSGTX010000011.1, from coordinate 90,698 downwards.
TCTCGTTGCGGTGCGTGTACGGGTGGAGGAGCAGCCCCTCGGCGTGCGCGTCGCGGACGAGGGTGGTCGGGGTGCCGAGGCGCCCGGTCGCGTCCTTCGGGATGACCAGGTCGAGCGTGGGGCCGATGCCCTGCGCGTACGAGGCGATCCAGCGCAGGCCCTCGGGCGTGACCAGGTCGGCGACGGTGCGCGGGTCCCCGGCCAGGACGAAGTCCCAGGGGCGGCTGCTCGCGGCGGAGAGCAGGACCACTCCCGGGGAGTCGACCAGCTTCGCCAGTCGCTGGATGCTGCTGGGCTCGAAGGACTGCAGGAAGACCGGCGAGTTCGCGCGGTGGCGTCCGTAGCGGCGCAGGAGCTTGGCGAGCCGCTCCTCCAGGCCGAGGCCGAGGGAGCGGAAGTAGGTGGGGTGCTTGGTCTCGACGTGCAGCCAGACCTCGCGGCCCCGGCGGCGGCCCTCCTCCTCGGCCCAGCGCAGGACCTCCTCGAAGGTGGGGACCGTCCAGCGGCCGTCGTAGAGGGTGTTCTCCTGGCGGGTGGCGGGGATGCGCTCCTTCGCGCGCAGCGTCTTGAGCTCGGCGAGCGTGAAGTCCTCGGTGAACCAGCCGGTGAGCGTGGTGCCGTCGATGCTCTTGGTGGTCTTCCGGGAGGCGAACTCGGGGTGGTCGGCGACGTCGGTGGTGCCGGTGATGTCGTTCTCGTGGCGGCAGACGAGGTGGCCGTCCCGGGTGGGGACGAGGTCCTGCTCGATGACGTGGGCGCCGAGGTCGAGTGCGTGGCGGTAGGAGCCGAGGGTGTGCTCGGGGCGATAGCCGCTGGCGCCGCGGTGGGCGATGACGGTGGGGACGGGGAGGGAGCGGTAGCCGTGGCCCCTGCCGTCGCCGCGGGCCTCGCCGGCCGTGGCCTCGTCGGCGTGGGCGGTGCCCGTGGAGAGGGCCGTCGAGGCCCCCAGTACGGCAGCGGCTCCGGCCGCTCCGAGAACGGTCCGCCGTGCCGGGGTCCGGCGCTCGCCCTGGGTCATGAAGGCTCCTCGTGTGTGATGTCCCGCACCTGTCAACGGGGAGCTCCGACGCTAGGCACAGAGGCCCTACGGACGGCAGACCTCTGCCGAACATGGCGGAAACACACGTCAACACTGCGTATCCACTCGGTGAACCCGATGTGCGTACGGCGGTGACCCGCGAGTATCGTCGCCAGCTGCACCGTCAGCCGGCCCGCACCCCGCGCCACCCCCGGAGGAACCGTTGTCCCGTCTCGCGATCATCAAGGCAGTGCTCGGGCCGGTCATGCGCCTGATGTTCCGCCCCCGCGTGGAGGGCGCCGAGAACATCCCGGGGACCGGTCCCGTCATCCTCGCGGGCAACCACCTGACCTTCATCGACTCGATGATCATGCCGATCTGCCTGGACCGTCAGGTCTTCTTCATCGGCAAGGACGAGTACGTGACGGGCAAGGGCATCAAGGGCCGGGCGATGGCCTGGTTCTTCACCAGCGTCGGCATGATCCCGGTGGACCGGGACGGCGGTCGCGGCGGTGTGGCGGCGCTGATGACCGGGCGTCGGGTCCTGGACGAGGGCAAGGTCTTCTCGATCTACCCGGAGGGCACCCGCTCCCCCGACGGCCGGCTGTACCGGGGCCGTACGGGCATCGCCCGGCTGACCCTGATGACCGGCGCGCCGGTGGTGCCGTTCGCGATGATCGGCACCGACAAGATCCAGCCGGGCGGGGCGGGCGTGCCGCGGCCGGGCAAGGTCACGGTCCGCTTCGGCGAGCCGATGGAGTTCTCGCGGTACGACGGCATGGACCGCGACCGTTACGTCCTGCGGGCGGTGACGGACTCGGTGATGGCCGAGGTGATGCGGCTGTCCGGGCAGGAGTACGTCGACATGTACGCCACCAAGGCGAAGGCCGCGTAACGCTAGTAACGCTCGTACGCCCGCGTTCCCCTGCGTACGCTCGCGTCCCCTGCGTACGCCCGCGGTCCCCTGCGTACGCACGTGTTCACGTGTGCTGGTGCTCCCGTACAGTCCGGCTGTACGGGGGCACCGGCGTGTTCCCCGGGCGTCAGTGTTCGACGCCGTCCTCCAGCTTCTGGCCCCTGAGCAGGAACCAGGCCGCGACGGAGGCCGCGAGGAGGACCGCCGCGCCGGCGCCGGCCGCGATCCGCAGACCGTCGACGAAGGCGAGCTGCGCGGCCGACACCAGGGCCGTCGCCGCGTCCGGGGCGAGGGCGCCGGAGGCCTCGACGGCGCCGCCGAGCGACTCGTGGGCGGCCGAGGCGATGTCGGAGGGGACTCCGGCCGGGGTGACGAAGTCACGGTAGACACCGGTCACGATCGAGCCGAGTACGGCGATTCCGAGCGCGGCGCCGAGTTCGTACGCGGTCTCGGAGACGGCTGACGCGGAACCCGCCTGCTCCTTCGGGACGCTGGAGAGGATCACGTCGGCGGTGACGGTGAAGGCGAAGCCGGCTCCCACACCGACGACGAGCAGGCTCGCGCCGAGCATCGGATAGCTGCTGCTCCCGTCGATCGTCGTGAGGACGGCGAGGGAGAGACCGACGGCCGCGAGGCCGCCCGCCACGACGGACCGCACGGAGAACCGCCGGGCGACGACACCGGCGACGAGACCGGCCGTGACCGCGCCGACGGCGGCGGGGAGCTCGGCAAGTCCGGCCTCCAGGGGCTGGCGGCCTTGGACCAGCTGGAAGAACTGGGACAGGAAGAACACCAGGCCGGAGAGGCCCAGGATGGTCAGCAGGTCCGCGAGGACCGCGCCGGAGAAGCCGCGGTTGCGGAAGAGGCGCATGTCCAGGAGCGGGGCGGGCAGGGTCAGCTGCCTGCGGACGAACCAGGTCAGGGCGGCGGCACCGGCGAGGGCGGCCAGCGCCGCGTCGAGGGAGAGGCCGTGGGAGGCCAGCTCCTTGATCGCGTATACGACGGCGATCACGCCGACGAGAGAGAGGCCGACGCTGGGGAGGTCCCAGGGGCCCGGGTTCGGGTTCTTCGACTCGGGGATCATCTTGATGCCGACGAGGACGAGGACGGCCATGACGGGCAGGTTGATGAGGAAGACCGAGCCCCACCAGAAGTGCTCCAGGAGGAATCCGCCGACGACCGGTCCGACGGCGGCACCGGCCGAGGCCATGGCGCCCCAGATGCCGATGGCGAGGCTGCGCTCGCGCGGGTCGTGGAAGAGGTTCCGGATGAGCGCCAGGGTGGACGGCATCAGGGTGGCGCCGGCGACGCCGAGGAGCGCGCGGGCCACGATCATCATCTCGGGGCTGGTCGCGTAGGCGTTCAGGACGGAGACGGCGCCGAAGGCCGTGGCACCGACGAGCAGCAGCTTCTTCCGGCCGATGCGGTCGCCGAGGCTGCCCATGGAGACCAGGAATCCGGCGATGACGAACGAGTAGACGTCGCCGATCCAGAGCAGCTGGGTGCCCGTGGGCTTGAGGTCCTCGGAGAGGAAGGGGGTGGCGAGACCGAGCACCGTGGCGTCCACGGCGACGAGGAGGACGGCCAGGACGAGAACGGAAAGGGCGAGCCACCGGCCGGGGCGGTGCACGCCCTCGATATGGTCCGGGTGCTTGACGGTGCTGGTGCTCACTTCTCCACGCTCCTGCGTGCTCCGCCGAGCAGCAGCTCGACGATCATGTACTGGAAGTCCTTGGCGGCGACCCGGCCGTCCTGCACGGCCCAGGCGCCCGAACCGATGAGCCCGTAGAGGGCCTCGGTCAGCCAGGCGGGGGTCAGATCGATCCGGAAGGTGCCCTGTTCCTGGCCGCGCCGGAACAGGTCGGAGACCCGGGTGTCGAGACGGGCCCAGCCGTCGTTCTGCTGGTCGCCCTCGAAGAGCTGGTTCTCGGTGACGAGGAACGACAGCAGCGGGGCCATCGGCTCCATCCCGGCGACGAGCCGGCGTACGGCCTCGTCGGCGGGCCCCTCGTCGAGGCGGGCCTGGTCGAGGGCCGCCTCCAGCTCCTGGATCCCCAGCTCCTCCAGCGCCCTGACCAGGGCGTCGCGCCCGGCGAAGTGCCGGTGCAGCGTGGCCCGGCCGATCCCGGCGGCCCGCGCGACCTCGTCCATGGTGGCGGTCGCCTTGCGGGAGAGCAGGGCGGCGGCGCTGTGGAGCACCTGGGTGCGATCGACTGACATGAGACGACCATACACCGAATGAGACATGAATGTCTCACCTGATATTTCGACGCCTCATCGGGGTCGGGAACGGAATGCTGTGGACATGACGAAGCCACTGCTGCTGATCGATGTGGACGGGCCGCTGAATCCGTACGCGGCGCAGCGCGAGCGGCGCCCGGAGGGGTACACGACGCACCGGATGCGACCGAGCGGCTGGCTGTTCGAGGCGAAGCCCCTGCGCGTGTGGCTGAATCCGGAGCACGGGGGCGAGCTGCTCGCGCTCGCCGAGGCGTACGAGCTGGTGTGGGCGACGACGTGGAAGGACGAGGCGAACGACTGGATAGGACCGCAACTCGGGCTGCCCGAGCTGCCGTTCATCGACTGGCCCCGAATGCACGGGAAGGCCCCTCGCGGGACCTTCTGGAAGACGCAGTACATCCTGGAGTACGCGGAGGGGCGGCCGTTCGCCTGGGTCGACGACGACATCACGTCGTACGACCGCGAGTACGTGGAGCGGAACCACCTCGCCGCCGCCCTGTTGCTGCGCGTCGACCCCCGGATCGGACTGCTCCGGCCGGACTTCGACGCGCTCGTGGAGTGGGCGGCGGCGCTGTAGGACTGCGCTGGACTACGGGGTCGGTCAGTTCTTCGCGGTGGCCCAGGCGTGCTGGATCACCAGGTCCGCCTTGACCTCGACGAGCTGGATCGCGACCGCCGAGGGGGCGGTGCCGCCGCGGCCGTCGCGGGAGGCGAGGGCGCCGGGGACGTTGAGGACCGTACGGACCTCGGGGGTGAGGTGCTCGGAGATCTTGGCGAACTGCTCGTCCGTGAGCTCGTCCAGCTCCTTGCCCTCGGACTCGGCGACCTTCACGCACTCGCCGGCCACCTCGTGCGCCACCCGGAACGGCACACCCTGCTTGACCAGCCACTCGGCGATGTCCGTCGCGAGCGAGAAGCCGGCCGGGGCCAGCTCCTCCATGCGCTCGCGGTTGACCGTGAGCGTGGCCATCATGCCGGTGAAGGCGGGCAGCAGGACCTCCAGCTGGTCGCAGGAGTCGAAGACGGGCTCCTTGTCCTCCTGGAGGTCGCGGTTGTACGCGAGCGGGAGGGCCTTGAGGGTCGCGAGCAGGCCCGACAGGTTGCCGATGAGACGGCCCGACTTGCCCCGCGCCAGCTCGGCGATGTCCGGGTTCTTCTTCTGCGGCATGATCGACGAGCCGGTGGAGAAGGCGTCGTGCAGGGTCACGAAGGAGAACTCCTTCGTGTTCCAGATGATGATCTCCTCCGCGATCCGCGAGAGGTTGATCCCGATCATCGCCGTGATGAAGGCGAACTCGGCGACGAAGTCACGGGAGGCCGTGCCGTCGATCGAGTTGCCGACCGAGCCGCGCTCGAAGCCGAGGTCCTTGGCGACCGCCTCGGGGTCGAGCCCGAGCGAGGAGCCCGCGAGGGCGCCGGAGCCGTACGGGGAGACGGCCGTCCGAGTGTCCCACTGGCGCAGCCGCTCGGCGTCCCGGGAGAGGGACTGGGCGTGGGCCAGGACGTGGTGGGCGAAGAGCACCGGCTGCGCGTGCTGGAGGTGCGTACGGCCGGGCATGGCGACGTCGGCGTGCGCCTCGGCGAGTCCGACGAGCGCGTCCTGGAGGTCGGCGACGAGGCCGCCGATGACACGGGCGTGGTCCCGGAGGTACATGCGGAAGAGGGTGGCGACCTGGTCGTTCCGCGACCGGCCGGCGCGCAGCTTGCCGCCGAGGTCGGGGCCGAGGCGCTCCAGGAGGCCGCGCTCGAGGGCGGTGTGGACGTCCTCGTCGGCGATGGTGCCGACGAAGGAGCCGTCGGCGACGTCCGCCTCCAGCAGGTCGAGGCCCGCGATCATGCGGGTCAGCTCGTCCTCGGTGAGCAGGCCCGCCTTGTGCAGCACACGGGCGTGGGCGCGGGAGCCGGCGATGTCGTACGGCGCGAGACGCCAGTCGAAGTGGACCGACGCGGACAGCTTCGCGAGGGCCTCGGCGGGGCCGTCGGCGAACCGTCCGCCCCAGAGCCGGACGTCACCGTTGTTGCTGCTCACTGCTGCTCCTCGATCGAACGTGGATGGTCATCCTTGGGCCGCCTGCGACGACACCCCTTTGCATGAGTATGCAGAGCGCCGCATGTTTCGTCAATCTAGCGCTCGGCAGACCGGATATTCGCAGGTGACGACCGCGTGGCGGAGCTAAGGTCCCCCGCATGACAACGCGCCAACCGCTCCCACCGCTGCTTCCCACGCGGTACTACTCCCCCGGAGAACGACTGCTGCACGGGAAGGGCATCGCCTCGGCCGCGGGAGCGGGACGCGCGGAGGACTGGATCGCGCTCGACAGCAGCGTGTGGACGTACGCCTGGAGAACGGACGCCCGCTGGTCGAGGCAGGGCAGCCTGCGCGTCGGCTTCCACTGGTTCGACGACCGCGAGATCTCGGACTGGAGGAGGTCACCCCACTGGCACGAGGCCGACGCGGGGGCGGGGACGGGGGCAGGTGTGTGCTGGAGCTCGCCGCCCACCGAGTGCGAGATCGCCATGGGGCTCTGTCACGACGACCCCAGGATCCGCCTCGCCGCGCTCCGGCTCGTCGAGGACGGTGCGCTGCCCGCCACCGCCCTGCCGCTCGTCCTGATCCGCTGCGCCGACACGGACACGACGGTCCGCGAGCTCGCTCGCGCGGTTCTCGACCGCGCACTCGCGGAAGCCCACGAGGACGTCGTGCGGGCGCTGGCTCCGCTCGCCCTCGTCCTGGACCTGCGTCGGTTCGGAGGATGGGGCCGCGAGACGGTCCTCGCCCGGGTCGGCGGGACACCCGCGCGGGCGGTGGACGAGCTGATGGCGAGCCGTCGTCCGGAGTTCCGGATCGCCGGACTGCGGGCCGGCGCCGCGGCAGGCCGGATCCGGTCGGCCGAGGCGTACGCGCTTGCGGAACGGGACGGCGACATGAGTGTCCGGGCGCACGCGGTGCGCACGGCGATCCGGATCGCCGTGCGGGCCGCACCGGCGGGCGACGGACCGGCGGGCGACGGACCGGCACCGAAGGACGCGCGCGACCGCTTCCTCGCCTTCCTCGACGCCTGCCGGGATCCCTCCCTCCGCCACGCGGCGCTGACCGGTGCCCAGAAGGCGGACCTCCTCCGCCCAGAGGACTCGGTACGGCTCGCCCTCACGCACCACGACGCGGTGATCAGGCGGCGTGTCGTCACCGCCCTGACAATCGGCACCGACGGCGACCCACATCTCGACCGGCTGCTGACCGCCCGGGACGCGGTCGTACGGACAGCGGCCGTCGAACGACTGCGGCCAGCCGGCCGGGGCGACGAGCTGGAGCGGCATCTGACCGACGCGTACGCACGCGTGCGCGCGGCCGCGTGCCGTGAGTTCCTGGCTACGGGCGGCGATCCGCACACCTCGTACAGGACCGCCTGCGTGGACCCGTCGGCCGTCACCCCCGGGGCGGTCTCCGGCCTCGCCGAGCACGGAACGCCAGACGACATCCCCCTCCTGCGCTCCCTGACTCGGCACCCCCGGGGAACGGTGCGTGCTCGGGCCCTCGCCGCTCTCCGCATGCTGGGGGCACTGCCCGGCGACGAACCGTCGGCGTACGCCGACGACCCGCACCCGTCGGTGCGGGCCACGGCCCTGAGCTTCGTACGCGACAGTCCCCGCGCGCTGCGCGACCTCCTGTCCCTCCCGTACGCGGACGTACGGGCCGGGGCGCTGACGCATCTGTCGCTAAGGCACAGCATCGACTGGCCCGCGGCCCTGCCGTTCCTCGACGACCCGTCCCCGAAGGTCGCGCGGGCGGCGGCGGGCACACTGCTGGAGACGTCGCACGACATCCCCCTGCCCCTGCTGCTCGACATGGTCGCCCCCGGCAGCCCACGGGCCCGGCGTGCCACCGGACTCGCCCTGATCCTGCGCCGCCGGGGGCCGGAGTCACTCCTCGTGGCTCTGCGCATGTGCGACGACGCGGACGGCGCCGTACGGACGAGGGCCCGCGACGAGGCCGTGCGAGTCCTGTGGGGGCGCACGGAGATCACCGGCCCGCACGCGGACGAGATCCGCGCACTGCGCGACCGGCATGCCGTCGAACTCACCCACCGGCTCGCGGAGATACGGAGGCGCAACGCGGAACGGCGGCGCTGAGGCGGGCAAGTTGGGCGAAGCAGGACTGGCCGCTCCGCCCGCCTAATGGCCCTTTGTCGTGTGCGGGATGCTCCTCGGCCTGGATCTTCCTGCACGTCGACGGGTGCGGCGCGACGGCCGGTTGCGTGTCCGTACCGGCCGCCGCCATGCGCGGTCCTCGCCTGGGCCGATCCCGCGCGCCGACCGCACATCGCCGTCGGCACGCGCGGCGGTCCGACGGCGATCACGCGGTACTGATACCGCGTCAAAGCTGCCCCTGCGTCAGAGCTTCGCGTGCGTCGCGGGTCAGCGGTCCTTCTGGGCCAGGCGCAGCAGGTGGTCGGCGAGTGCCTGGCCGCCTGTCGGGTCCCGGCTGATCAGCAGCAGGGTGTCGTCGCCCGCGATCGTGCCGAGGATCGCCCGGAGTTCGGCCTGGTCGATGGCCGACGCGAGGAACTGGGCCGCGCCCGGCGGGGTACGCAGCACCACCAGGTTGGCGGAGGCCTCGGCGGAGATCAGCAGTTCGCCGGAGAGGCGGCGCATGCGCTCCTCCTTGGCGGACTCGCCGAGCGGCGCCTGCGGCGTGCGGAAGCCGCCCTCGCTGGGCACCGCGTAGATCAGCTCTCCGCCGGTGTTGCGGATCTTCACCGCGCCGAGCTCGTCGAGGTCGCGGGAGAGCGTCGCCTGAGTGACGCTCAGCCCGTCGTCCGCGAGGAGTTTGGCGAGCTGGCTCTGCGAGCGCACCGGCTGACGGTTGAGGATGTCGACGATCCTGCGGTGGCGTGCGGTGCGGGTCTGCGGAACGGACGGCCCGCCGTGCTCGTTCTCCTGCGCGTCGGTCATCGTCGTCTCATTCTCCGGTTCGTCCTTGCCCGTTCGCCACGTCGAGGACTCCGGGGAGGGCCCGGAGGAAGGTGTCCGCCTCGTCGTCGGCGAGGACCAGCGGAGGCATGATCCGTACGACATCGGGGGCGGGCGCGTTCACCAGGAGGCCGGCGTCCTGAGCCGCCTGCTGCACCTGCGGTGCGAGGGGCTCGGTGAGCACGATACCCAGCAGGAGGCCCGCACCACGGACGTGGGAGACCAGCGGGTGGCCTAGACCCTCGATTCCCTGGCGCAGCCGCTCCCCGACCGACTTGACGTGGTCGAGGGCCGCGTCGGCCCCGAGGGTGTCCAGGACGGCGAGTCCGGCGGCGCAGGCGATCGGGTTGCCGCCGAAGGTGGTGCCGTGGTGACCGGGGCCGAAGAGCTCCGCGGCCGGGCCGAAGGCGACGGTCGCGCCGAGCGGGAGGCCGCCGCCGAGGCCCTTGGCGAGGGTGACGACGTCCGGGTCGACGCCCTCGTGTGCCTGGTGCTCGAACCAGTGGCCGCAGCGGCCGATGCCGGTCTGGACCTCGTCGAGGACGAGGAGGGTGCCGGTGGCGCGGGTGATCTCCCGGGCGGCCTTGAGGTAGCCGGGGGGCGGGACGACGACGCCGTTCTCGCCCTGGATGGGTTCGATGATGACGAAGGCCGTGTCCTCGGTGACCGCGGCGCGGAGCGCCTCGACGTCCCCGTACGGGACGTGGGTGACGTCACCGGGCAGCGGCAGGAACGGCGTCTGCTTGCCGGGCTGGCCGGTGAGCGCCAGGGAGCCCATGGTCCGGCCGTGGAAGCCGCCGTCGGTGGCGACCATGTGGGACCGGCCGGTGAGCCGGCCGATCTTGAACGCGGCTTCGTTGGCCTCGGCGCCCGAGTTGCAGAAGAAGACCCTGCCGGGGCGGCCGAAGAGGCCGAGCAGCCGCTCGGCGAGGGCGACGGGCGGTTCGGCGACGAAGAGGTTGGAGACGTGGCCGAGGCTCTGGACCTGCCGGGTCACGGCCTCGACGATCGCCGGGTGTCCGTGGCCGAGGGCGTTGACGGCGATGCCGCCGACGAAGTCGAGGTACTCCTTGCCGTCGGCGTCCCAGACCTTGGCGCCCTCGCCGCGGACGAGGGGCAGCCGGGGGGTGCCGTAGTTGTCCATGAGCGAACCCTGCCACCGCTGGGTCAGTTGCTCGTTGCCGGCGCTGCTCATCGGTTCAGTCCCCCTGTCCGTCGGGCACGACCATCGTGCCGATGCCCTCGTCGGTGAAGATCTCCAGCAGGATCGAGTGCTGGACCCGGCCGTCGATCACGCGGGCCGTGGTGACCCCGTTCCGTACGGCGTGCAGGCAGCCCTCCATCTTGGGGACCATGCCGCTGGAGAGCTCGGGCAGCAGCTTCTCCAGCTGGCTCGCGGTGAGCCTGCTGATGACCTCGTCGCTGTTCGGCCAGTCCTCGTAGAGGCCCTCGACGTCGGTCAGGACCATCAGGGTCTCGGCACCCAGCGCCGCAGCGAGTGCCGCAGCCGCCGTATCAGCATTGACGTTGTAGACATGTCCGTCGTCCTGGGAGCGGGCGATGGAGGAGATGACCGGGATCCGGCCGTCCTCCAGGAGCGCCTCGATGGCACCGGTGTCGATGGCGGTGATCTCGCCGACCCGGCCGATGTCGACCGGCTCGCCCTCGATGACCGGCTGGTGCTTGGTGGCCGTGATGGTGTGCGCGTCCTCGCCCGTCATGCCGATGGCGAACGGGCCGTGCTGGTTGAGCAGCCCGACGAGCTCGCGCTGGACCTGTCCGGCGAGCACCATCCGTACGACGTCCATGGCGTCCTCGGTGGTGACGCGCAGGCCGGCCTTGAACTCGCTGACGATGCCGTGCTTGTCGAGGGCGGCGCTGATCTGGGGGCCGCCGCCGTGCACCACGACCGGCTTGAGGCCGGCGTGGCGCAGGAAGACGACGTCCTGGGCGAACGCGGCCTTGAGGTCCTCGTCGATCATGGCGTTGCCGCCGAACTTGATGACGACGGTCTTGCCGTGGTGGCGGGTGAGCCAGGGCAGGGCCTCGATGAGGATCTGGGCCTTCGGGAGGGCGGTGTGCTTCCGCGCGGGGGTGTTGGGGTTCTCGGACTTGTTCACGACGAGTACGCGCTGTTCTCGTGGACGTAGTCGGCGGTGAGGTCGTTCGCCCAGATGACGGCGGACTCGGTGCCGGCGGCGAGGTCGGCGGTGACGGTGACCTCGCGGTAGCGCATGTCGACGAGATCGCGGTCCTCGCCGACGGAGCCGTTCTTGCAGACCCACACGCCGTTGATGGCGACGTTCAGCCGGTCCGGGTCGAAGGCGGCCCGTGTCGTGCCGATGGCGGAGAGCACGCGGCCCCAGTTGGGGTCCTCGCCGTGGATGGCGCACTTGAGGAGGTTGTTCCGGGCGATGGAGCGGCCCACCTCGACGGCGTCGTCCTCGGTCGCGGCGTTGATCACCTCGATGCGGATGTCCTTGCTGGCGCCCTCGGCGTCGCCGATGAGCTGGCGGGCGAGGTCGTCGCAGACGGCCCGTACGGCCTCGGTGAACTCGTCCTGCGCGGGGGTGACGCCGGAGGCGCCGGAGGCGAGGAGGAGCACGGTGTCGTTGGTGGACATGCAGCCGTCGGAGTCGACGCGGTCGAAGGTGACGCGCGTGGCGCCCCGGAGGGCGCTGTCCAGGGTCTTGGCGTCGACGTCGGCGTCGGTGGTGAGGACGACGAGCATGGTGGCGAGGCCGGGGGCGAGCATGCCCGCGCCCTTGGCCATGCCGCCGACCGTCCAGCGGTCCTTGGTGACCACGGAGGTCTTGTGGACGGTGTCGGTGGTCTTGATGGCGATGGCGGCCTTCTCGCCGCCGTGCTCGGAGAGCTCGCCCGCGGCCTTCTCGACACCGGGGAGGAGCTTGTCCATGGGGAGCAGGATGCCGATGAGGCCGGTGGAGGCCACGGCGACGTCACCGGCGCCGACCTCCGCGCCCGCGGCGCCCGTCGCGCTGAGGACCTCGGCGACCTTCTCGGCGGTGGCGTGGGTGTCCTGGAAGCCCTGGGGGCCGGTGCAGGCGTTGGCGCCGCCGGAGTTGAGGACGACGGCGGTCAGCTCGCCGTCGGCGAGGACCTGCTGGGACCAGAGGACCGGCGCGGCCTTGACGCGGTTGGAGGTGAAGACTCCCGCGGCGGCGCGGCGGGGCCCGGTGTTGACCACGAGGGCCAGGTCCGGGTTGCCGTTCTGCTTGATTCCGGCGGCGATGCCCGCTGCCGTGAATCCCTTCGCTGCGGTGACGCTCACGGAGCGACTCCAATCGTGGAAAGTCCGGTGGCCTCGGGGAGGCCGAGGGCGATGTTCATGCTCTGCACCGCACCGCCGGCGGTGCCCTTGGTGAGGTTGTCGATGGCGCTGATGGCGATGATCCGGTTCGCGGCCGCGTCATACGTGACCTGCACCTGAACGGCGTTGGAACCGTAGACGGACGCCGTCGCCGGCCACTGCCCCTCGGGGAGCAGGCGGACGAAGGGCTCGTCCGCGAAGGCCTTCTCGTACGCGTCCCGCACGGACTCGGCGGTGACACCGGGCCTGGCGGCGGCCGTGCAGGTGGCGAGGATGCCGCGGGGCATCGGAGCCAGGGTGGGCGTGAAGGAGACGGTGACCCGCTCCCCCGCCGGGCCGCTGAGGTTCTGGATCATCTCGGGCGTGTGGCGGTGGCCGCCGCCGACGCCGTACGGCGACATGCTGCCCATGACCTCGCTGCCGAGGAGGTGCGGCTTGGCGGCCTTGCCCGCGCCGGAGGTCCCGGAGGCGGCGACGATCACGGCCTCGGGCTCTGCGAGACCGTTCGCGTACGCCGGGAAGAGCGCGAGCGAGACGGCGGTGGGGTAGCAGCCCGGCACCGCGATGCGCTTGGACCCTTCGAGGGCGACGCGCGCGCCCGGCAGTTCGGGAAGGCCGTACGGCCAGGTCCCGGCGTGCGGGGAGCCGTAGTACGTCTCCCAGTCGGCGGGGTCCTGGAGCCGGAAGTCGGCGCCCATGTCGACGACGAGGACGTCGGGACCGAGCTGCTCGGCGACGGCGGCGGACTGCCCGTGCGGCAGCGCCAGGAAGACGACGTCGTGCCCGGCGAGCTCCTCGGCGGTGGTCGGCGCGAGGACGCGGTCGGCCAGCGGGAGCAGGTGGGGCTGGATCGAGCCGAGCTTCTGGCCCGCGTTGGAGTGGCCCGTCAGGGTGCCGATCTCCACGTGGGGGTGGGCGAGAAGGAGGCGCAGGAGCTCTCCGCCCGCGTACCCGCTCGCGCCGGCGACCGCTGCTCGTACCTTCATCGAAACCCTCCTCATAGATGGCATGACTATACGTGCGTCCGCAGTTTTATGCAACGACGGCTGACCTGGGACGGGCCTCGGAGGCCCGTGCCGGGGGCTCGTGTCACAACGGGGGGTGTCCTGTCGTCAACGGGCTGACGGAACCGACGAGGAGTGAGGCCCCATGCACGACGACATTTTGCTCACCGCTCTGAACAGGCGTTTCGACGCCGATCAGGAGCTGCTGCGGGACGTGGCCCTGCGGATGACGGGGGCGTGGGCCGAGGCGGAGGACGTGCTCGCGGCGGCGCGGGCGGAGCTCGAGCGGGACGGAGTGGTCGCCGTACGGTCCTGGCTGGCGGCCCATGTGGGGCGGGCGTGCGTCCGCGGACTCCAGGAGCGGGCGGCCGCGGGGCGGACGGGGAGCGAGGGCGGAGGCACCGCCTCGCCCGGGGTGCCGGCCGGGGTGGACTCCGTGTGGCTCGCGCTGCTCGTGGTCCTGGAGTCCCTCGGGGCCGAGGAGCGGCTCGCGTACGTCCTGCATGACGTGTTCGGGCTGCCGCCGTACGAGACGGCCCGCGTCACCGGCGGCTCCCCCGTGGACGCGGCGCGGCTCGCCCGGCGCGTCCGGGAGCGGATCCGGGGCGGCGGGTCCGGGCGTACGGGCGGCGATCCGGTGCGGCGGCGGGCGGTGGTGGAGCGGTTCCTCGCGGCGTCACGCGCGCGTGACGCCCGCACGCTGGCCGCCGTCCTCGCCCCGGACGTCGTGGCGTACTCCGAGCGCGGCCCGGTCCACGGCGCCCCGGCCGTCGCGGAGGCGGCGGCCGCCTTCGCCCGCCTCGCCGACGTCGCCAGGCCCGCGCTGGTCGACGGGTCCGTCGGGGTCGTCGCCTTCGTCGCCGGCCTCCCGGTGTCCGCGGTGGCGTTCGCGCTCCGGCACGACCGGATCGTCGCCCTCGACATCACCACCGGGGAGGACCGGGTGCGCGCCCTGGACCTGGCCTTTCCCGACGGGTGAGAGGCCCGGCAGGCTCTGCGGGGCGGGGGCGTGGGGATGGGGGCCAAGGCGAGGCGATATTCCGATGCGTCGCCGTGCCCGCTCCCGTAGCCTCGACGTATGTCTACGCCCCGAATCTCCTAGCTGCGGACCCACGCCCACGCCACCCGTGTGTCCTTCAGCTGTTTCGGAGCGTTATCCCATGATCACCGTTCGTGGTGCCGACGTGCGCGTCGGCGCCCGGCTCCTGCTGTCCCGCGTCTCCTTCCACGTCGCCCCCGGCGACCGGATCGGCCTCGTCGGCCGTAACGGCGCCGGTAAGACCTCCCTGCTCGACATCCTGGCCGGGCTGCGCGCCCCGGCCGCCGGCACCGTCACCCGTACCGGCTCCGTCGGCCATCTCCCGCAGGACTCGCGGGCCGCCGACCCGACCGTGTCCGTCACCGACCGGATCCTCTCCGCGCGCGGCCTCGACGTCGCCGTGCGGCGGCTCGCGGAGGCGGCCCGCCGGCTCGGCGAGGCGCCGGACGCGCGGGCGCTCGCCGCCTATGCCCGGGCGGAGGCCGCCTTCGAGGCGGGCGGCGGATACGCGGCGGAGGCGGAGGCGGCCCGGGTCGCCGCCGGGCTCGGCCTGCCCGCCGAGGTCATGGACCGGCCCGTCGGGCGGCTGTCCGGCGGGCAGAAGCGCCGGGTCGAGCTGGCGCGGATCCTCTTCGCTGGTCACGGGCCGGAGGACACCCTGCTCCTCGACGAGCCGACCAACCACCTGGACGCCGACTCGATCGGCTGGCTGCGCGGATTCCTGACCGCCCACCGGGGCGGCCTGGTGCTGATCAGCCACGACGTCCAGCTCCTCACCGACACCGTCAACCGGGTCTTCCACCTCGATCCGGCGCGCGCCGCGCTCGACGTCCACAACACCGGCTGGCGGGTCTATCTCGCCCAGCGGGAGTCCGACGAGCGGCGCCGGGTGCGCGAGCGCGCCAACGCCGAGAGGAAGGCGGCCGCCCTGCACGCGCAGGCCGACCGCATGAAGTCCCGGGTGGCGACGGCGACGACGGCCCGCAGCATGGCGCGCCGGGCGGACCGGATGCTCGCCGGCCTCGACCCCGCGCGCCAGGCCGAGCGGGTCGCCCGCATCCGACTGCCGGAGCCCGCGCCCTGCGGCCGTACGCCGCTGGGCGCGGTCTCGCTCACCAAGACGTACGGGGAGCGCCCCGTCCCCGTCATCGAAGGGGTGGACCTGGCGGTGGACCGGGGCAGCCGGCTGGTGGTCCTCGGACTCAACGGATCCGGGAAGACGACGCTGCTGCGGCTCCTCGCCGGGGCGGAGACCCCCGACGCGGGGCGGGTCGTACGCGGCCACGGCCTGCGTCTCGGGTACTTCGCCCAGGAGCACGAGACGCTGGACCGGGGGCGTACGGTCCGGGAGAACCTGGCGGCGGCCGCGCCGCACCTGACGGACGGTGAGGTACGGGCGGTGCTGGGCGCCTTCCTCTTCCGGGGCGACGACGCCGACAAGCCGGCCGGGGTGCTGTCGGGCGGCGAGAAGACCCGGCTGGCGCTGGCCGCCCTGGTCCACTCCGGAGCGAACGTGCTGCTCCTCGACGAGCCCACGAACAATCTGGACCCCGCCTCCCGCGACGAGGTCCTGGCGGCCGT
Source organism: Streptomyces sp. NPDC055103 (assembly GCF_053607625.1). NCBI lineage: Bacteria > Bacillati > Actinomycetota > Actinomycetes > Kitasatosporales > Streptomycetaceae > Streptomyces > Streptomyces sp. NPDC055103. The sequence goes on along the minus strand of NZ_JBSGTX010000011.1, from coordinate 74,597 downwards.
GGGCACCTACCCGGGCGCGATCGTCATGGTCACACACGACGAGGGTGCCATCGACGCGCTGCGTCCGGAGCGGGTCCTGCTGCTCCCGGACGCGGACGAGGACCTGTGGAGCGAGGAGTACCGGGGGCTCGTCACCCTGGCGTGACGGGGAGGGCGGGTCCTGCGGGGACGGCGGAGACGGCGGAGACGGCGGATCCTGCGGGTGCGGCGGGGACCTTGCGGACGGCGGGGGCCGCGGAGACGGCGGGTGCGGTCGTGCGTGGTGCCGGTGGGCAGGCGGGGAGAGGGAGGGTGATCCCGGAGACGCCGCCGAGCGAGATGCTCCTAATCTGGAGGCATGATCATCGATGCGCAGACCCACGTGCGGGTCGCCCGCCCCTCACGGGACCTCGCCGCCGCCGAGCGGTTCTACGTCGACGGGCTCGGGCCCGCCGTGCAGTGGCGGACCACCGCGCGGGAGCCCGGCGAGCACGACCTCCTCATGGTCGGCCCGCCCGGTGGCGGCTGGCACTTCGAGCTGACGCGCGATCCCGAGCGCCCGGTGGAGCCCGCCCCCACCGTCGAGGACCTGTTCGTCGTCTATCTCGGCGCGCCCGTCGAGGAGGAGCAGGTCGAGCGGCTGCTCGCGGCGGGCGGTACGCGGATACCCGCGCACAACCCGTACTGGGACGAGTACGGCGTCACCGTCGCCGACCCCGACGGCTACCAGCTCGTCCTCTGCTCCCGTACCTGGGGCTGACGCCTCAGGCGGTGTCGTCGCGATCGGGCTGACGCACGGCGCGGATGACCACGAACTTCGGGTCGCTCGCGACGAGTTCGCTGTTCCCGAAGATGCGGCGGAGGGTCACGTGGTAGCCGAGGTGGCGGTTGCCGACGACCCACAGTTCGCCGCCCGGGCGCAGCGCGCGCCGCGCGTCGGTGAACATCCGGCGGGCGGTGCGGTCGGTGGTGGCCTGGTGGCTGTGGAACGGCGGGTTGTTGAGGACGAGGTCGACCGAGCCGGCGGGCAGGTCCGAGAGACCGTCGCCGACGAGGAACTCGGCCTTGCGGTGCTCGCCGACGTGGGTGCGGAAGTTCTCCTCGGCCGAGGCGACCGCAGGGTACGACTCGTCGGCGAAGACCAGTTCCGCGTCGGGCTCGTGGAGGGCGATGGCGAGGCCGACCACGCCGTTGCCGCAGCCGAGGTCGGCGACGCGGGCCCGGCCGAGGCCACCGGGCAGGTTCGCGAGGAGGAAGCGGGTGCCGATGTCGAGGCGGTCGGCGCAGAAGACGCCGGCGTGGTTGGTGACGACCAGCCCGGGGAGGCCGGGGGCGGGGGTGTCCGCCGGGAGGGCGTACTGGTGCGGCCAGGGGTTCGGGCGCGGGGAGATGCCGGGCTCGGGCGTGGTGTGGATCAGCCGGGCCTTCTTCACCGCGAGCGAGGTGCGGGTGGTCCCCAGGATGCGCTCGAAGAGGCGGAGCGTGGAGGTGTGGATGTCCTTGACCATGCCGGTGCCGACGATCACGGTGCCCTCGTGCACGGCGGGTGCCAGCCGGTGCAGCTGGTCCTCCAGGAGCGCGAGGCTCTTGGGGACGCGGACGAGGAGGACGTCGATCCGCTCGGGCGGAGTGTCCTGGGTGGTCAGCAGCCGGACGGCGTCCGGCGCGGCCCCGGCACGCTCGAGGTTGGCCCGCGTGGCCTGCCGGCCCAGGTAGGAGTCGGAGATCTGGACGAGCTCCCCGGGACCGGCGGCCTGGAGTGCGGTGACGAGGGCTCCCCAGCGGTCGCCGAGGACGGCGACGGTGCCGGACAGGTCGGTACCGCTCTCGGCCAGGTGGCCGAGGAGGTACTCGTCGGACGCGTCCCAGGCCCGCAGCGGATCGCGCGGGTCCTCGGGGAAGCGGGTCAGCGTGAAGGCGCCCCATGACGTGGTCAAACGGTTCATCGTGCTCCCAGGCTAGCCGGTCGCGGCCCCCCTCTCCCCCTCAGCGTGCCCGCCGGCGGCGGCGGGGAGTCCTTCCCGTGGTGTGGCGAAGGGCTGCGGGCGTCCGGGTCCCCGGGAAAGGCGGGGCCGGTGGCGGGGGTGGTCATCGCCGGGGTGCGCTCGACCGCGCTCCGTGACGTCGGCGTGTCCGTACCCCGGCCGCGCTCCCTCGTACGCGGTCGTACGGGGTCGGTGCCCGCCGGCCGGAGGTCGTACGCGGTCGGCGTCCACCGGCTGGAGAGGTGTACGAAGCGCTGTCCGCCGGCTCTGCCGTTCAGCGCAGGGCCGCGTCGAGCTGGAGGTGCCAGAGGCCGGGGCGGCCGGTGAGGGTGACGGTGGAGAGCGGGCGGACGTCGACGTTCCAGTACGTGGCGGGTGGCGCCTTCAGGGCGTAGACGAGGGCGGCGCGGATGACGGAGGGTTCGGCGACGGCGACGACGGAGCAGTCCTCGGCGGGGCGGGTGTCGAGCCAGTTCCCTATGCGGGTGATGAAGGCGAGGAGCGGTTCCCCGCCGTGCGGGGCGGTGCGAGCGTCGGTGAGCCAGGCATCGACGCCGGCCGGTTCGAGGGCGGCGACCTCGGCGAGGGTGAGGCCGCGCCAGCGGCCCATGTCGCACTCGCGCAGCGCGGGCTGGGCAAGGGGCGCATAGCCGAGGGCGGTGCCCGTGGCGCGGCTGCGCGGGGTCGGGGAGCAGTAGCGCAGCTCGGCCGCGCCGAGCGGGATGAGCGCGGGCGCGGCGACCTGCACCTCGTACCAACCGGCCTCGTCGAGCGGCCGGTCGTCGTCGAAGCGTTCGGCGAGCAGGGAGGAGCTGCGTGCCGCCGCGACGAGCGTCACCCGAAGACCCATGGCCGCGATCGTGAGGCCGGTGGCGCCCCAGGTCAAGGGGTCATTCCCCAGGACGGGAGGGGCGCCGGGTCACTGCTGTCCGAGAGCCATCCACTTGTCCGGATTCTGTAGTGGCGTGAAACCGACCTTCTCGTACACGCCGTGCGCGTCGGCGGTGGCGAGCAGGATGCGGCGCAGTCCGCACGGTGCGAGGTGGTCGCGGACAGCGGTCGTGAGCGCGGTGCCGAGGCCCGTACCGCGGGCCCGCGGGTCGACGTACACGTCGCAGAGCCAGGCGAAGGTGGCGTAGTCGGTGACGACGCGCGCGTACGCGGCCATCTCGCCGGTCTCGCCGTGGTAGGCGCCGAAGTTGAGCGAGCCGGCGATGGCCGCGTCCTGCTTCTCCCGAGGTCGGCCGAGGGCCCAGTAGGCGTCCGTGGAGAGCCAGTGGTGGACGCGGGCCGCGTCGATCCGTGCGGGATCGGCTGAGATCTCGTACGCCCCGTGCATGACGGTGGCGCCGGGGGCTGCGGAGGTGGTGCGGGGGTTCATGGCCGCAGGGTCGCAGGAGGCGCGGGATGTTGTCAGGTGAATTTGCCGCGCGCGCTCATCCCGGTGCGGCCGGTCCGGGCCCTCGCCCGGACCCGGGCGCGGCTCAGGCGGTGAGTTCGTCGACGGCCGTCCGCAGGCGGCGCACGCCCTCCACGATCTCGATGGGGCCGGCCACACCCGCGAAACTCAGCCGGATGTGCCCGGCGGGGGGTTCGGCGCAGAAGTAGGGGCGGCCCGGAGCGACGGCGACGCCGGCGCGCAGGGCGGTGGCGAGGAGCGAGGCCTCGGGCAGGCTGTCGGGGAGCCGGAGCCAGAGGTGGTAGCCGCCGGAGGGGACGCGGGGCAGGGCGAACTCGGGAAGGTGGAGGGCGACGGCCGCGGTCATGACCTCGCGGCGGTTCCTGAGCTCCTGGGAGACGGCCCGGAGGTGGCGGTGCCAGGCCGGGGAGCCGACGAGCTCGAGCGCGGCCTCCTGGAGGGGCCGGGGCACGAAGAAGCTGTCGACGACCTGGATGGCGCGCAGGCGCTCCAGGACGGGGCCTCGGGCGGCGAGCGCGCCGACGCGCAGGCTGGGCGAGGTGGGCTTGGTGAGCGAGCAGACGTGGACGACGACACCGTCGGGGTCCTCGGCGGCGAGCGTCGCGGGGAGCGGCCCCGCGTCCTCGTGGACGAGGCGGCGGGCGAAGTCGTCCTCGACGACGAAGGCACCGGCGGCGCGGGCGATGCGGACGACCTCCCGGCGCCGTTCCGGTGCGAGCGCGGTGCCGGTCGGGTTCTGGAAGAGCGGCTGGCAGACGAAGACCCGGGCCCCGGTCGCGCGGAAGGCGGCTTCGAGGAGTTCGGGGCGGACCCCGTCGGCGTCGCCCGGCACGGGGACGGGCCGGAGCCCGGCGGCGCGGGCGACGGCGAGCATGCCGGGGTAGGTGGGCGACTCGACGAGCACGGGGGTGCCGGGCGGGGCGAGGGCGCGCAGGGTGGTGGTGATGGCGGACTGGCCTCCCGCGGTGATCAGCACCTCGGCGGCGGTGACGCTGCCGCCGATCTCCCGGGCGAACCACTCGCGCAGTTCGGGCAGGCCGTCGGTGGGCGGGCGGCTCCAGGCGCCGGGGCGGCGGCCGGCCCGGGCGAGGGCGCCGGCGAGGGCCCGCTCGGGCTGGAGGGAGGAGTGGAGGTAGCCGCCGTTGAACTCGATCACTCCGGTCGGCGGCGCGGAGAGGGTGACGAGGACGCCGGAAGCGTCGACGGCCCGGGGGACGAGCTCGGTGGCGGTGTCGGCGCTGAGCGCGAGCTCCTGCCAGGAGGTGTCCCCGGCGACAGGGGTGGCGCGTGTCTCGGCACGGAAGGCGCCGGCGCCGGGGCGGGTGACGACGAGGCCCTCGGCGGCGAGCTGGGCGAGGGCTCGGGTAACGGTGACCGGGGAGACGCGGTAGCGCTCGACGAGAGCCCGGCTCGACGGCAGCTTTCCACCTGGGGAGTAGCGGTTGAGCTCTGCCTTCAGGGATTCCGCCAGTTCAGCCACACTGCTACGCTCGTGCATGAGAGCACAGGATAGCGCTACCGCCGCCACCACGATAGCGGTCACCGCCACCGAGGGAAGCACTTCCGCCCGGACCTCCGGAGTCGCGGCCTGTGCCGCACCCGGCACCGCGGAAGCGACGGCTCGCACCACGGACGCCACCACCGCCGACCGCGACGCCCCCGCCGCCCGGACCCGCGGCACCCTGCTCGCCCTCCTGGGCGTGGTCTCCTTCTCGCTGACCTTCCCGTCGACGGTCTGGGGCCTGGAGAGCTTCGGCCCCTGGTCCCTGGTCGCCGTGCGCTCCACGCTCGCCGCGCTCATCGCGGGCACCTTCCTCCTCGCCGGCCGGGTCCGGCTGCCGGATCGCCGCCACTGGGCCGGCCTGGCCGTCGTCGCCTGCGGTGTCGTCATCGGCTTCCCGCTCCTGACCACCCTGGCCCTGCAGACCTCCACCACCTCGCACGCCGCCGTCGTCGTGGGCCTACTGCCGCTCACCACGGCGACGCTCGCCGCGATCCGGACCGGGCGGCGCCCGTCCCGTACCTTCTGGTTCGCCGCCGTCTCCGGAGCCTTCGTGGTGATCGCCTTCACGCTCCAGCAGAGCGGCGGCGCGGTGTCCACGGGCGACGTGTACCTCTTCGGAGCGCTGCTCGTGTGCGCCGCCGGCTACACGGAGGGCGGCCGGCTCGCGTCGCTCATGCCCGGCTGGCAGGTCATCGGCTGGGCCCTGGTCCTCTGCCTGCCGCTGATGGTGGTCGCCTCGGCGGTCACGCTGTCGATCGAGCCGGTCCACCTCAACGCCCATGGCGTCGTCGGCCTGCTGTGGGTCGCCGCCGGCTCCACCTTCTTCGGCCTGTACGTCTGGTACCGGGGCATGGCGGAGATCGGCATCCCCAAGGCCAGCCAGCTCCAGCTGGGGCAGCCGCTGCTCACCCTGTTCTGGTCGGTCTTCCTGCTCGGGGAGTCGCTGCCCCTGGCCGCCCCCCTCGCCGCCGTGGGTGTCCTGGTCTGCATCGCGGTGACCCAGCGGGCGAGGAGCTGACGGAGCCGCCACCGACGCGACGGATCGGGGTGACCCGGGTCACAATGGCAGACATAGGCCCCGAGTAGGACTGGCGCGGTTTCGCGAGGAGGTCACCCCGATGCAGGCGAGCGTGGGCGACAAGCTGCTGGTGCACGGCCGCACCGTCGGTCACCACGACCGTACGGCCGAGGTTCTGCAGGTACTGGGGGAGAACGGCACTCCTCCGTACCGCGTGAAATTCGACGACGACGGTCACGAGGCTCTGATGTCACCCGGCCCCGACACCGTCGTACGCCATCACCCGGAGGCGGAGGCTCGCTGAGCCCTCTCCTTCGGCGGACGGACCCTGGTCGGGTAGTGGTCGGCCACCACGGTGGCCATCGCCCCGGCCGGGTCCTCGGCCACCTCCTTCGCCGCGAAGAAGCAGTGCCCGCCGACCGACGGGTACGTCGCGGCGAGCTCCAGGTGGCGTGACAGTTCCTTCGGGTCCTGCCAGGCCGCCGGCTGGGCGGGGTCGCCCGCCTTGTAGAGCGCCTCGCCGACGTACAGGCCGACGCCGGTGCCCCGTACCACCGCGTCCCACCAGGGCAGCAGCTTCGCGTAGTCGGCGGCCGGCAGGCCGATGTTCCAGTACAGCTGCGGGACGACGTGGTCGATCCAGCCCTCCCGGATCCACTTGCGGGTGTCGGCGTACAGGTCGTCGTACGTCTGGACTCCGGCGCGGCTGTCCGAGCCCTCCGGGTCGGTGGCGACATTCCGCCACACGCCGAAGGGGCTTATGCCGAAGGCCACGTGTCTCTTGGTCTCCTTGATCCGGGCGGACATCTCGGAGACCAGCAGGTCGGTGTTGTTCCGCCGCCAGGACGCCTTGTCGGGGAAGTCCCCGCCGTACCGCGCGTACGCCTCGTCGTCGGCGAAGACCTGCCCGGCCACCGGATACGGATAGAAGTAGTCGTCCCAGTGCACGGCGTCGATGTCGTAGCGGCGCAGCGCGTCCAGCATCGCGTCCTGGACGAAGCGGCGGACCTCGGGCAGGCCGGGGTTGTAGTACAGCTTCCCGCCGTAGGGCAGCACCCACTCCGGACGGAGCCGGGCCGGGTGGTCGGCGACGAGCCGGGCCGGATCCGTGTGGTTCGCCACACGGTACGGGTTGAACCAGGCGTGCAGTTCGAGCCCGCGCGCGTGGGCCTCCTCGACGGCCGTCTCCAGCGGGTCCCAGCCCGGGTCACGGCCCTGCGTACCGGTCAGGTACTGCGCCCACGGCTCGTACGGCGAGGGCCACAGGGCGTCGGCGGTCGGCCGGACCTGGAGGACCACCGCGTTGAGGCGGCGCTCGACCGCCGTGTCGAGGAGGGCGAGGAGCTCGGCGCGCTGCTCCTCGGCGGTCAGGCCGGACCGGGAGGGCCAGTCGCGGTTGGCGACCGTGGCCACCCACATCCCCCGGAACTCATACCCGCGCGCCCCCTTCCGGCCGGAGCCCGCTGCCTTGGAAGCCGCCTCCTCCCCTGCCGCCACCGCTCCGCCCGCCGCCCCCGATGTCGCGCCCGTCACCGTGAGCACCGCTCCGGTGGCGCCGGCCACGAACCCTCTTCTGCCGATAGGCCGCACTTGTACCCCTCTCCTGTCGGATACGTCACACGCACCCGGACAGCATGCCCGGCCCGGACGATCGATCATCGGTTAATGAGCGGTAACGTCGTGGGGGTCGAGGCGGACACACCGGAATCACACGGGGCCCGCCGCCAGAGAAGAGCGAAAGGCACGAGGTGACGGACTCCATGGCCGACATTGAGCGCGTCGGAGTGGTGGGTTGCGGCCAGATGGGCGCGGGCATCGCGGAGGTGTGTGCCCGGAGCGGCCTTGAGGTGAAGGTCGCCGAGACCACCGGCGAGGCGCTGGAACTCGGCCGCACGCGGCTCTACAACTCGCTGTCGAAGGCCGCCGAACGCGGCAAGATCAGCGAGGAGGAGCGGGACGCGACGCTGGCGCGCCTCAGCTTCACCACCGACCTGGGCGAGTTCGCCGACCGTGACCTCGTGATCGAGGCGGTCGTGGAGAACGAGCAGGTCAAGACCGAGATCTTCCAGGTGCTCGACCAGGTCATGACCCGGCCCGACGCCATCCTGGCCTCGAACACCTCCTCCATCCCGCTCGTCAAGCTGGCCGTGGCGACCTCGCGCCCCGACCAGGTCATCGGCATCCACTTCTTCAACCCGGCACCGGTGCAGAAGCTCGTCGAACTGATCCCGGCCCTCACCACCTCCGAGGGCACGATCAGCCGTGCGCAGGCCTTCGCCGAGAAGGCGCTCGGCAAGCACGCGATCCGCGCGCAGGACCGCTCCGGCTTCGTCGTCAACGCCCTGCTCGTGCCGTACCTGCTCTCCGCGATCCGGATGTTCGAGTCGGGCATCGCGAGCCGCGACGACATCGACAACGGCATGGAGTTCGGCTGCGCCCACCCGATGGGCCCGCTGAAGCTCTCCGACCTCATCGGTCTGGACACGATCGCCTCGATCGCCGACTCGATGTACGCCGAGTTCAAGGAGCCGCTGTACGCCGCTCCCCCGCTGCTCCAGCGCATGGTGGACGCGGGCCGGCTCGGCCGGAAGACGGGTTCGGGTTTCTACCCGTACGCCTGACGCCTCCCCTGAACACCGGACGGCCCGCACTCACGCACAGGTACGGGCCGTCCGGCATGTCACGCGCCGTTCCCTCCAAGGGCCTCAGCCGAGGCGCAGATGGTGGAGCATCAGCAGCCCGGCGGCCATGTTGGCGGCCGGAATCTCGCCCCTGGCGATCATGTCGGGGACCTGTTTGAGCGGGATCCAGGCGCGCCGTGAGGACTCGAAGGCGTCCTCGGGCGGACCGGTGTACGTGGCCTGCTCGGCCCAGTAGAGGTGGTGGCGGGCGTCGGTCAGGCCGTTCGACGGCTCGACGGTGAGGAGATGGCGCAGCGGCCCCGGCCGCCAGCCGGTCTCCTCCTCCATCTCGCGGGCGGCGGCGGTCTCGACGTCCTCCCCGTCCTCGACGACACCGGCGGCCAGTTCCCAGCCCCAGCTGTCGGTGATGAAGCGGTGGCGCCAGAGCATCAGGACTTCGTCGGCCTCGTTGACGGCGGTCGCCACGGCGACCGGGCGGAGCCGGATCAGATAGTGGTCGAGGTGGCGGCCGTCCGGGAGTTCGACGTCCGCGAGGTTCACCTGGAACCAGCGATTCTCATAGACAGAGTGTTCACTCAGTTTCGTCCACTGCACGTTCTTGCCACCTTCCGACTGGTCGGTGCTTGTTTGGTGGCAATATCGCAGCAGTTGACGGTCTACAGGGGAACGCGCAGGGCCCCGTCGATAAGAGCGGCCGCCTCCCGGGCATCGCCTCCGCCACTCGCGAGGAGATCCTTCCGCACCTGCCGCAGCCGGTCCCGCAGCCTCCGCGACTCCATCCCCCGGGCCCGCTCGGTCATCTCCACCGCCGTGCGCGCCGCCTCGTCGGCCTCGCCCCGCCGCAGCTCGATCTGGCACAGCATGGCCAGCCGGTGCACCCGGCCCCGGTCGTGCGAGGGCGTCCTGACCGCTGCCGAGGCGTGCTCGTGGGCCGCCGCGAGATCACCCAGACCCAGCAGGGCCTCCGCGACCTGTACGTTGACGAACCCCGGCTGGACATAGCCCGTCTCGGCGGGCTCCGCACCCGGGCTGATCCGCTCCGCCTCCGCCTCCGCCCGCCGGATGCAGGCCAGGGCCGCCGCCCCGTCGCCCAGGTGCGCGTACGCCTTCGCCTGCATCGCCGTCAGATCGGCGGCGAGCGCCGGAGTGATCCGCCGGCCCGCGGCCCGCAGCGCCGCCTCCGCGAACGCCACCGCCTGCCGGTACTCCCCCATGAACAGCGACTGGTTGACCAGGAGAGCGATGACGTAGGCGCCGAGCCCCCGGTCCCCGCTGGCCTTCGCGAGCCGCAGCGCCTGATGGAAGTAGCGCTGGGCGAGACCGTGCGCGTCCGCGTCGTACGCGCAGATTCCGGCCACCGCCACGAGCCCGCCCGTGGCCCGGTGCAGCCGCCGGCCGACGGCGTCGCTGTACGCGCCCCGGAGCAGCGGCGCGGTCTCCGTGGTGAGGAAGCCGACGATCCTGGCGCGGGTCGCGATGCCCCCCGCCTTGCGGTACATCTGCTCGTAGTGGGACCGGGCGGCGCTCAGTACGGCGATGTCGGCCGCGGAGACCGTGGTGCCCCGGCCGTCGCGGGAGACGTCCACGTCCTCCGGAGGGTTCTCCCACTCCCACACCGGCATCACCGCGGGCGTACCCGTCACGGCCTGCGCACCGACTATGTGCGGGCGCTGCTGCTCGTCGGAGCGCCACAGGGCAGCGGCGCGCTCGACGAAGCCGGAGAGCGGGGCCCCGAAGGAGGGCGGCGGTCCGCCCGGCACCCCGAGGCCGATGTCGTCGAGGGTCACCTGGCGGTGCAGCCGTGCGGCGAGCACTTCGCAGATCAGGTCGGGCACCTGGCCGCGTGGCCGCTGGCCCTTCAACCAGCGGGCCACGGCGGTGTGTTCGTACCGCAGGGGAATCCCCCTGGCCCGACCGGCCCGGTTCACCCGGGCGGCGAGCCCGGCGTGGGAGACGCCCGCTTCGTCGAGCAGGGCGTCGAGCAGGGTGTTGGGCTGCATGCCCCCTCCGATCGCTCGGTGAACTCACCCTAGGGCGTTTCGGCCCCGGCGCGTGACCAAATCCCTACGGGTCGATTTCGCACGGGGTGTGAACGAAGTACCCGTTCTTCCGGTCCGCGTACTCTGCCGGGCCCGGCCCCGCGCCGGTTGACTGTGCTTCTCGCCGCAAGGCGACGACCGGGCCGCCGGCTCCCCCCTCAAACAGTGCGGCCGCCCGGTCCGCGTCGCCCGCTCCGCCGATCTGCCCGACACTCCGTGGCGGAGCGGGCGACGCCGGCGCCGGCCCCTCCGCTCAACAGTGGGAGGAGGGGGCGGGCCGGGGACGGCGCAGCCCGGGTTCGGCGGGCTGCGCCGGCACCCGGACACGGTCGTTGCGGACGACGAGAAGCGCGATGTCGTCCGTGAGCCGGCCGCCCGTGTGGTCGAGGACGGCCGCGTGGACCCGGCGGACCAGCGCCGCGGGCGCCTCGTCGGCCACGGCGGCCAGGGCGTCGTCGAGGGCGAAGAACCGGCCGCGGTGATCACGGGCCTCCTCCGCCCCGTCGGTGTACAGGACCAGCGTCTCGCCGGGAAGCAGCCGGGAAGCGGTGTACGGCGCGAGCGCGACGGGCAGCGGAAGGACTCCGAGCGGCGGCAGCGGCTCGCCGAGCGGCAGCCGCTCCACCCTCCGTCCGATGCGGTAGGGGCCGGGATGACCGCAGTTGAGGACCGACAGCCGTCCGTCGCCCGCGACCTCCAGGAGCAGCAGGGTCACGAACTCCTCGGCCACCGGCTCCGGCGCCACCCCGCTCCGCGCCGGGTGCTCGTCGCGCGCCCGCTCCCGAAGATGCCGTTCGAGGGCCCGCTCCAACCTCCGCAGGACACCGCCCAGTTCCGCTTCGTCGTGGGCGGCCTCGCGGAAACTCCCCAGAACGGCCACCACCGCGCCGAGGGCGGCGAGCCCGTGCCCCCGCACGTCCCCGACGACGATCCGCACACCGTACGGAGTGGCCACCGCCTCGTACAGGTCCCCGCCGACGGACGCGCTCCGCGAGGCCGACAACTGCCCGGCGGCGAGCGCCAGTCCGTCGAGACGCGCGGGAGGCGGCCGGAGCAGCACCTGCTGGGTGGCATCGGCGACGGCCCGCACCCGGGCCAGCTCGCGGGCGAGCCCCCGCCGGACACCGAGGACGAGCCCCGTGCCGACGGTCAGGAAGACGACGCTGGTGGCGATCCGCATGGGCAGTCCCGGCTGCCGGGCCAGCGGACAGCCGAACTTCCACACCACGGCCACCGCGCCCCAGGCGGTGGGAAGAGCGAGCGGGGCCAGCCGGCGGAGCCGGGAGCCAGCGGAGACCAACGACCTGGTACGGATCATGCACGGCCCTTCCCGAGCCTCGACAGCGCCCGAAGGCCCTGCGGCCCACAGGTCCGCCCCTGCGGCCGCGTCGATTCTGCCGACCGTGCGGTCCATGGGGGAACACCCCCCGGCGATCTCACCCGAAGGAGTGAGCGCCCTCGGCGCGCCGCCGTTCGCCAGCCCTCCGCCATGCGCACGGGCGGCCGAGTCCCGTGCGCGTGTACGCCGTGTCGTGCTCCGTGCCGTGTTCCGGGAACGGCGGTGGGGGGGCGCGCGCGGCGCCCCCGCGGGCCCCCCCCGGGGGGGGGAGCCGGGGGGGGACGCGCGCCCCCCGGCCCGGGCCCCCCGGGGGGGCG
>NZ_JBSGTX010000011.1:0-62344 GCF_053607625.1 Streptomyces sp. NPDC055103 | reverse complement strand
GCCAGGCGCCGGGGCGGCCGAGCCCCGGGCGCGTGACCGCCGTTGGGTGCACGGTGCGGGGTCCGGGCACGGGGGGGGGCCCGCCCCGGCAACCCCCGGGGCGGCCCACCTGGTGCTGCTCTGCCGTGTCGCTCAGGCGCCGCGCAGGACGGCGCCCGTGCGGTCGGCCGCCAGGGCGACGGCCGCGTCGCGGGCCGCGGTGGCCTCGTCGACCGTGAGGGTGCGGTCCGTGGCGCGGAACTTCAGCGCGTACGCCAGGGACTTGGTGCCCTCGTCCAGCTGGTCGCCGGTGTAGACGTCGAACAGGCGGATGGACTCCAGGAGCTCACCCGCGCCCTCGCCGAGGGCGGCCTCGACCTCGGCGGCCGGGACCTCCGCGGCGACGACCAGGGCGACGTCCTGGGTGGCGACCGGGAAGGAGGAGATATGAGGGGCCTTCAGGGGGCCCTCGTTCGCCTTCTCCAGCAGGTCCAGGTCGATCTCCATCGCGCAGCTGCGGGCCGGCAGACCGAAGGCCTTCACCACGCGCGGGTGGAGCTCGCCGGCGTGGCCGACGAGGACCTTCTCGCCGTCCACCTCGACGTGGAACGCGGCGCAGCGGCCCGGGTGCCACGGGGCGTGCTGGTCGGCGCTGATGATCAGCTCGACCCCGGCCTCGGCGGCCACGGTCCGGCCGGCCTCGACCGCGTCCGCCCAGTCGGACGGGCGGCCCTTGCCCCACCAGCCGGCCTGCTCGCGCGCACCGGCGAGGACGACGGCGGCACGGCGCGGCTGCGCGGGCAGCGCGGCGTTGACCTCGGCGACCTCCTCGTCGGTGGGACGGCGGTCGACGGGCAGCCGGACGGCGACGCCGGGCTCTCCCTCCGGCCGGAAGACGAGACCGGTCTCGAAGAGTGCCAGGTCGTGGCTGCCGCGGCTGTCGTTGCGACGCAGCGCGCCGAGCAGGCCCGGGAGCAGCGTCGTACGGAGCGCGGGCTCCTCGTCCGAGAGCGGGTTGACCAGGGTCACGAGCCGGCGACGGGCGTCGTCCGCGTCGAGACCGAGGTGGTCGAGGGCCTGCGCGCCGATGAACGGGTAGTTCAGCGCCTCGACGTAGCCGGCGCCGGCCAAGGCGCGGCCCACGCGGCGGTGGGTGCGCTGGCGCTCGGTGAGTCCGCGGCCGGCCGGGGGCTTCGGCAGCGTGGAGGGCAGGTTCTCGTAGCCCTCCAGGCGGATGACCTCTTCGGCGAGGTCGTTCGGCTCGTTGAGGTCGGGGCGCCACGAGGGCACGGTGACGACGAGCTCGTCCTGGCCGTAGACGTCGCAGCCGACCTCCTGGAGGCGGCGGACGACGGTCTCGCGGCCGTAGTCGACGCCCGCGACCTTGTCCGGGTGGTTCGCCGGCATGGCGATCGTGCGCGGCGCGGACGGGGCGCTGATCTCGGTGACGCCGGCCTCGGCCGTACCGCCCGCGAGCAGCACGAGCAGGTCGACGCAGCGCTGCGCGGCGGCACTGGGCGCCTTCGGGTCGACGCCACGCTCCCAGCGCTTGGAACCCTCGGTCGACAGCTTGTGACGGCGCGAGGTCCGGGCGATGGTGATCGCGTCGAAGTGGGCCGCCTCGATGACGACCTCGGTGGTGCCCGTGACGATGCCCGTCTCGGGGTCGGTCACCGGATCGGCGATCTCCGTGTGGGCGCCGCCCATCACGCCGGCCAGCGCGATCGGGCCGCTGTTGTCAGTAATCAGCAGGTCCCCGGAGTCGAGGACGCGCTTGACTCCGTCCAGCGTGGTGATCGTCTCACCGTCCGCGGCGCGGCGGACCCCGATGGGGCCGTCGAGCCGGGTGCGGTCGTAGGCGTGCAGCGGGGTGCCCAGCTCCAGCATCACGTAGTTGGTGATGTCCACGGCGAGCGAGACCGTGCGCATGCCGGCCTTCTGGAGCCTGCGCTGCATCCAGATGGGGGTGCGGGCCTCGGGGGCGACACCGACGACGGTGCGCGCGGTGAAGCGGTCGCAGCCGATCGGGTCGGAGACCTGGACCGGGTAGCCGTACGCGTTCGGCGCGGGTACGTCGAGGAGCGCCGGGTCGCGCAGCGGCAGGCCGTACGCGGTCGCGGTCTCGCGGGCGACGCCGCGCATCGAGAGGCAGTAGCCGCGGTCGGGGGTGACGGCGATGTCGAGGACCTCGTCGTACAGCTCCAGGAGGACCGTGGCGTCGATGCCGATCTCGTACTCCGGCGGGAGCACGATGATGCCGTGCGTACCGTCGTCGCCCATGCCCAGCTCGTCGCCGGAGCAGATCATGCCGCGGGACACCCGGCCGTAGGTCTTGCGCTCGGCGATCCGGAAGTCACCGGGGAGGACGGCGCCGGGCAGGGCCACGACGACCTTGTCGCCCACGGCGAAGTTCCGGGCGCCGCAGATGATCTCCTGGGGCTCGCCCGTGCCGTTGGCCTGGCCGACGTCGACGGTGCAGAAGCGGATGGGCTTCTTGAACTCCGTCAGCTCCTCGATGGTGAGGACCTTGCCGACCACCAGCGGACCGGTGAGGCCGGTGCCGAGCTTCTCGACGGTCTCGACCTCGAGACCCGCGGAGATGAGTTTGGCCTGGACGTCTCGGCCGGTCTCCGTCACCGGCAGGTCGACGTACTCCCGCAGCCAAGAAAGCGGGACCCGCATCAGATCTCCATCCCGAACGGCCGGGTGAAACGGACGTCACCCTCGACCATGTCTCGCATGTCGTCGACGTTGTGGCGGAACATCAGCATCCGCTCGATGCCGAACCCGAAGGCGAATCCGCTGTACTTCTCGGGGTCCACACCGCAGGCGACGAGCACCTTCGGGTTGACCATGCCGCAGCCGCCGAGCTCGATCCAGCCCTCGCTGCCGCAGGTGCGGCAGGGACGGTCCGGGTTGCCGACGGACTCGCCGCGGCAGACGTAGCAGAGCATGTCCATCTCGGCGGACGGCTCGGTGAAGGGGAAGAAGTTCGGGCGGAGCCGGGTCTTCATGTCCGGGCCGAAGAGCGCCTGGACCATGTGGTCCAGGGTGCCCTTGAGGTCGGCCATGGTCAGGCCCTCGTCGACGGCGAGCAGCTCGATCTGGTGGAAGACCGGGGTGTGCGTGGCGTCGAGCTCGTCGGTGCGGTAGACGCGGCCGGGGCACACGACGTAGACCGGGGGCTCCCGGTCGAGGAGCGTGCGGGCCTGGACCGGCGAGGTGTGCGTGCGCAGGACGACACCGGACTCGTCACCCGTGGTGCCCTCAGGGCCCTGGATGAAGAAGGTGTCCTGCATCTGGCGCGCCGGGTGGTCCGGGACGAAGTTGAGGGCGTCGAAGTTGAACCACTCCGCCTCGACCTCGGGGCCCTCGGCGACCTCGTACCCCATGGAGACGAAGACGTCCGCGACGCGCTCCATGAGCGTGGTCAGCGGGTGCCTGGCGCCGGCCGGGACACGGTCGTACGGCAGGGTGACGTCGACGGCCTCCTCGACGAGCACACGGGCGTCCCGCTCGGCCTCCAGCTCCGTCTGCCGGGCGGCGAGCGCCTTGGAGACGGCGCCGCGCGCCTGGCCCACGACCTTTCCGGCGGCGGCCTTGGCCTGCGGGGGCAGGGCGCCGATCTCGCGGTTGGCGAGGGCCAGTGGCGAGGTGCCACCGGTGTGCGCGGTCTTCGCGTGCGCAAGCGCGTCGAGGTCGCCGGCGGCCGCGAAGGCGGCGAGCGCCTCGTCCCGCATGCGCTCGATCTCTTCCGGTTTCAAGGCCTCGACCTCGACCGGGTCGTACGACTTATTCGGTGCCGACATCTCTTCCCGTGCTTCCGTTTGGCTGGCTGGGCGCTGCCCCGCTCGACGACAAGGGCGCAAACGTGCCAAAGGTCGAGTCTAACGGGGCGCTCGGACGGTGATGAGCCCGTGGGCGGCCCTGGCGGCCTCTGATCTCGTCAGATGAGATGGGCCGGGGTGCCGACGGGCAGGGTAAATCGGAACTCGGCCCCGCCGCGGGGGCCCCGTCCGACGGTGATGGTGCCGCCGTGGGCCTCGACGATGCCCTTGACGATGTAGAGGCCGAGGCCGGTGCCGCCGCGTTTGCTGCCCCGCCAGAAGCGGGTGAAGACGCGGCTCATCGACGCTTCGGGGATGCCGGGGCCCTCGTCGCTCACGGTGACCTCCGTCCCCTCTTCTCCGTCGTCGCCCGCGGTACCGGGTGCCACCTCGATGGTGACGGTTCCTTCGCCGTGGCGCACCGCGTTTTCCAGGAGGTTGCCGAGGATCTGGTCGATCTTGTCGGGGTCGGCCCAGAGCTTGGGCAGCCGCGGGCTGATCCGTACGAAGAAACGGTCCGGTGACTGGCCGCCGGTGGTGTGGACCTGGATGTGGCGGCCGATGGCGGCGGCGAGGTCGACGGGCTGGCGGCGCACCTCAAGACGGCCGGAGTCGATCCGGGAGATGTCGAGGAGCTCGGCGATGAGGCGCTTGATGCGGCCCGCGTCGGCGTCGACGGTCTCCAGCATCAGCCGCTTCTGCTCGTCGGTGAACCGCTCCCATTTGTCGAGGAGGGTGGCGGTGAAGCCCTTGACGGAGGTGAGCGGGGAGCGCAGCTCGTGGGCGACGGTGGCGATGAGCTCGGCGTGGCTGCGCTCGGTGCGGCGGCGGGCGTCGGTGCCACGCAGGGAGACCACGACGCGGCGGACGGGCCCTGTGGGGTGCTCGCGGACGTACCGGGCGGAGACGAGGACCTCGCGGCCGCCGGGGAGCAGCAGATTGCGCTCGGGCTGGCCTCGGCGGGTGGCGAGGCCGCCGTACGGGTCGGTCAGGGTCCACCAGCGGCACCCCTTGAGGTCCTCCAGGGGGAGGGCCTCGTCGAGGGGGAGGCCGAGGGCCCGGTCGGCGGGTACGGCGGTGATGCGGCCGGCGGCGGCGTTGAAGCAGACGACCCGGCCGGTCTCGTCGGCGACGACGAGGCCGTCGGGCAGGTCGTCGGGCCGGATCCCGGCGAAGTCGGTGCCGCCGGCGGAGGGATCGGCGGTGGGGAGTGGGGTGGCGGGGAGCCCGGCAGTGGGCGCCTGGGCGGCTCCGGGCGGCTCCGGGGCGTGCGGTGCGCCGCTTTGTGCCTGTGCGGGACTGTCCGTGCCGACCGTCATCCCCGTACCCCACCTCTCCGTGTAGCGCAGTGGGCCCCCGAAGGCGTCACTCTACTGGGCCCGGACGCCGGAATGGACCCCTCAGGCGGAGGTTCGGGGGCGCTGGGCGCGGGCGGAGGCGTACAGGCAGACGGCGGCCGCGGTGGCGAGGTTGAGGCTCTCGGCCTTGCCGTGGATGGGGACGCGGACGACGGCGTCGGCGAGGGCCCTGGTCTCCTCGGGAAGGCCCCAGGCCTCGTTGCCGAAGATCCAGGCGGTGGGCCCGCCCATGGTGCCGGCGTCGAGTTCGTCGTCGAGGTCGTCCTGGCCCGCTCCGTCGGCGGCGAGGATCCGTACGCCCGCGCTCTTGAGCCCGGCGACGGCCTGTTCCACGGGGACGCCGACGGCGACCGGCAGGTGGAAGAGCGATCCGACGGAGGCGCGGACCGACTTGGGGTTGTAGAGGTCGACGGACGCGTCGGTGAGGACGACGGCGTCGGCGCCGGCGGCGTCGGCGCAGCGCAGCACGGTCCCGGCGTTCCCGGGGTCGCGGACGTGCGCGAGGACGGCGACCAGCTTGGGCCGGGCCGCGACGATCTCCTCGAAGGGCGAGTCCAGGAAGCGGCAGACGCCGACGATGCCCTGCGGGGTGACGGTCTGGGAGACCTCGGCGAGGACGGCGTCGGAGGCGTGGTGGACACGGGCGCCGGAGGCGAGGGCGGTCTCGATGATCGGCGCGTACCGCTCGGCTGCCTCGACGGTGGTGAAGAGCTCGACGAGGGTGGGCTCGCCGCCGGCCCCGCGGTGCTCGACGGCCTCGCGGACGGCCTGCGGGCCCTCGGCGATGAAGAGGCGGTCCTTGCCCCGGAAGTTGCGCTTGGCGAGTCGCCGGGCGGCGACGACGCGCGGGGAACGCGGGGAGATCAGCTCGGGGGTGACCATGAGGTGCGGCGGTTCTCTCTTCGAGGGGGACGGCGACTTCGGGGGCCCGACGCACCCGGACCCGCAGGCGCACGCGCCTGCGGGTCCGGGCAGAGGTACTGCGGCCTGGAAGATCAGGCAGCGGCCTTCGGGGCGTTGACGTCGGCCGGCAGAGCCTTCTGCGCGACCTCGACCAGCGCGGCGAACGCGTTGATGTCGTTGACGGCCAGCTCGGCGAGGATCTTGCGGTCCACCTCGATGTTGGCGGCGTTCAGACCCTGGATGAGGCGGTTGTACGTCATGCCGTTCTGACGGGCAGCGGCGTTGATGCGCTGGATCCACAGACGGCGGAAGTCGCCCTTGCGCTTCTTGCGGTCGTTGTAGTTGTAGACCAGCGAGTGGGTGACCTGCTCCTTGGCCTTGCGGTACAGGCGCGAACGCTGACCGCGGTAGCCGGAGGCCGCCTCGAGGATTGCCCGGCGCTTCTTGTGGGCGTTGACTGCCCGCTTGACGCGTGCCACTTTTAACTCCTTGTAGCGGGGTCGTGGTGGTCCTCACACGACCCGAAAAACGAATGGATCCCGGTCTGAGCCGGATGCCCTCGTCGCCGAGGGCGGGAGATCAAGATCAGATGCCCAGCATCTTCTTGATCTTGGCGGCGTCACCCGGGGCCATCTCGGCGTTGCCGGTGAGGCGACGCGTCAGCTTGGACGACTTGTGCTCGAGCAGGTGGCGCTTGCCGGCGCGCTCGCGCATGATCTTGCCGGTGCCGGTGACCTTGAAGCGCTTCTTGGCACCGGAGTGCGTCTTGTTCTTCGGCATCGCGCCGTATCTCCTCGTCAGTGGCGCTCCCCCGGTGCGGACACCGGACTGCCGGGAGCGTCAATTCTTAGTTCTGGTGGTTCCGGGCGGGTCCCGGGGCTGCCTGGGTGGCAGCCCGTCGGGTCACGCCTCGGGGTTCTCGACCGGAGCGTCGGCCTCGGCCTCGGCGACCGGAGCGTCGGTGGCCTCGGTGGCCTCGGTCTCCTCGACCTGAGCCTCCTCGACCGGAGCGTCGTCCGCCTCGTCGGCGGCGACACCCTGGCGCTCGGCCTTGCGTGCGGCCTGGGCCTCACGCGCCTCGGCCATGGCCTCGGTCTTCTTCTTGTGCGGGCCGAGAACCATGATCATGTTCCGGCCGTCCTGCTTCGGGTTGGACTCGATGAAGCCAAGCTCCTCGACGTCCGACGCCAGCCGCTGAAGCAGCCGGAAACCAAGCTCGGGACGGGACTGCTCACGACCACGGAACATGATCGTGATCTTGACCTTGTCGCCCTGCTTGAGGAACCGGACGACGTGACCCTTCTTGGTGTCGTAGTCGTGCGGGTCGATCTTCGGCCGGAGCTTCATCTCCTTGATGACCGTGTGCGCCTGGTTCTTGCGCGCCTCACGGGCCTTCATGGCCGACTCGTACTTGAACTTCCCGTAGTCCATGAGCTTGCACACGGGCGGACGGGCGGTCGCCGCGACCTCGACCAGGTCGAGGTCGTACTCCTGTGCGAGCTCCAGGGCCTTGGCAAGCGGAACAATCCCGACCTGCTCGCCGCTGGGTCCGACAAGTCGCACCTCGGGAACGCGAATCCTGTCGTTGATGCGGGGCTCGGCGCTGATGGATCCTCCTAGGTAGCACCACGCGACCGCCTGGCGGACGGACGCGCAACGTCTGTTCACTGAGACCAACCGAGCCGGCACATGAAAAACGCCCCGGACGGGACACAGGCGGGGCTCCAAGGAAAACCGGAGCACCGCCGCGGTCAACCGCGGGGCGCAGAATCGGGCAGTTCCATCGTCCGTACGGAACGATGGGGACCACCTGACCGGTGACCCGCCACCCGTGAGGGTGGTCAGGTGGGAGTACGGAGCCTCCACTTGTGGGCCGGGCACACGCGTGTCCGGCCGGTCGTTACACAAGGTTAGCAGGACCGGCCCCTCTACGCGAACCGGGACGGGGGCGACGGAGAGGCGCGCCGGGCGGCTTATCGTGTGAGGCATGAGCGAGACGCCCCAGAACGAGTCCGCGGACTCCCCCGACGCCCCCGACTTCGACGCCATGACCCGCGACATCGCGGAGGTCCCGGCCGTCGAGGTGATCGTGACGGTCGCCGTCAACCTGATGAGCGCCGCCGCGGTGAAGCTCGGTCTCACCGAGGAGGGCGACAAGTACAAGGACCTCGACGAGGCCCGCAAGCTGGTGCACGCGCTCGCCGGCCTGCTGGACGCCGGCGCGACGGAGGTCTCCTCCTTCCACGCCGCTCCCCTGCGGGACGGTCTGAAGTCCCTGCAGCTCGCCTTCCGCGAGGCGTCCCTGATCCCGGACGAGCCGGGCCAGGGACCGGGCGAGAAGTACACGGGGCCGGTGTACGGCTAGGACTTCTCCCTACTTACCGCTCTTACCGCTTCACGTAGAAGGGCTCGCCAGGAGGCGTGGCCGAGGCCGGCAGCAGTGCCAGGTCGAGGCCCCGCACCAGGCGGGCCCTCAGTGTTTCGTCGGCGGCCAGGGCGCGGGCGACGCGCTGGGCCGCTTCCGCCGGGGCGGCGTCCCCGGCGAGGATCAGGGCGAGGGTGCCGTCGGCGGCGCCGGGGCCCAGATGGGCGCGGAGGACCGCGGGCTCGGCGGCGACGGCGGCGCGTACGGCCTCCCGTACGGCCGGGTCGTCGAGCGGGTCGGTGCTGGAGCGACCCTCGGCGAGGGCGAGCAGCGCCGGACCCGTCAGCTGGTACGGGACGGGGCCCGCGAGGTCGAGGACGACGGTGTCGGCCTTCTCGTGCGCGGCGGCCTGGAGCGCCTGGTGGAGGGGCACGGCCACGGGCCGGGCCTCCGGGTCCCACAGGGCGAGCGCGGCGATCGAGGTGAAGGCGGGCAGGGCCCGGCGGTCGCCCGCGGTGAGGGTGGGCACCGCCATGTCGCTGGTCTTCTCGCGGCGCAGGCCGTTCTCGTCGGTCTCGACCTCGCCGAGGACGGCGACCACGGGGACGAGCAGCCGGGCGCCCTTGAGCGCTTCGAGGACCGGGCCGTGGGCGGTCCTGTCCTCCGCCCAGGCCGCGAGGGCCGCGGCGAGCCGCGGGTCGGCGGTGCCGTCGTCGTCGGAGAAACCGGGGTCCGGGATGTTCTTGAGCGCCACGCACCGAGCCTAACGGGCGAGGGGCACGGATCTGTCCGCCGGGTCGTCAGCGGGTGCGTCGCGTGCGCCGGAGGGCGACGGCGGCGAGGAGCAGCAGGGCGCCGAGCCCGCCGGCGGCGGGGGCGAGCAGGCCGAGGGGGCGGCTCTCCTCGGCGGCGGGGGTCGGGCCGGGGCCGAAGTACTGCCCCCGGTAGCCGGTGGTGGCGATCTTCGGGTCGCCGCCCTTGCGCGCCGCCCCGGCCTCGATGGCGGCGGCCGGGTCGACCGTCCCGTACCCCTTGGCGTCGCTGCGGCCGCCCTTGGGGCGGTTGCGGGCGGTGTCGATGAGCAGCTGCTTGATCTGGGCCGGGGTGAGGTCGGGGTGGGCGGACCTGACGAGGGCGACGGCGCCGGAGACGAACGCGGCGGCGGCGCTGGTGCCCCAGCCCTCGTAGTAGCGGCGGTCGGGGTCGGCGATGACGATGTCGACGCCGGGGGCACTGACCGTGGCGTACCAGCGGCGGGTGGAGAACGAGGCGTGGGTGCCGTAGCGGTCGACGGCGGTGACGGCGATGACGCCGGGGTAGGCGGCGGGGTACGAGATGTGGTCGCCCTTCTCGCCGCCGTTGCCTGCGGAGGCGACGACGGAGACGCCCTTGGCGAGGGCGTACTGGACGGCGGCGTCCTCGCCCGCGTCGGGGTGGGCGGACTTGGAGTCGTCGCCGAGGGAGAGGTTGATGACGTCGGCGCCGTGGTCGGCGGCCCAGCGGATGCCCTCGGCGAGGGCGGTGCCGCGGCTCTTGCGGGCCTTGTCGCGGGACTTGTCGGTGCTCTCCAGGATGACCCTGACGGGGAGGATCTCGACGTCGGGCGCGATCCCGAGGACCCCGCTCTCGTCGCCGGGGCCGTGGCCGTGCCCGGCGATGATGCCGGCCATGGCGGTGCCGTGGCGGGCCCAGGCGTCGTCGCCCTTGGAGGCTCCGAAGCCGATGAGGTCGCGGCCGGGGAGGACGGAGCCGGTCAGGTCCGGGTGGTCGGGGTCGACGCCCGTGTCGAGGACGGCGACCTTGACGCCCTCGCCCTTGGTCGTACGCCAGGCTTCGGCGGTGTGCATGGCCTCCAGGCCCCACTGCCGGGCCCGGATGGTGTCGGCGTGGGCGGGGGCGGTGGTCGCGGGGAGGACGGAGAAGGCGGCGGCGAGGAGGACGACGCCGGTCGCGCGGGTGGGGGTGGTGAGGCGGGCGGGGGTGGTGGTGCGGGTGGGGGCTGTGGCGGGGGCCGGGCCGGTGGCACGGTCCTGGCCGGTGGCGCGGGCTGTCGGCCGGGTGGGAGCGGCCGCCCGGGCAGGGGCTGTCACCCGGGTGGAGGCGGTCGGGTGGGTCACCGGGCGCTCTCCTTCTCCTTGACGGCCGCGGCGACGGTCTTGCGCAGCAGGGATTCGAAACGCTTGGTGATGCCCTTGGCCTCGTGGCCGAGGCCGGACTGCGCGGTCGCGTCGGTACGGCCCTGGGTCATGGCCAGGTCGGCGGACTGCGGGCGTTCGACGGCCCGGCCGTCGGCGAAGCCGGAGACGGCGGTGACGACGACGGGAAGGTCGGCGGGGGCGCTCAGCCACCAGCTCGCGCGCTGCCGTGCGCCGAAGCGGGCCGCGACGGTGGAGGGGCCGGTGAGCGCCGGGGGGACGTCCTCGCCGAGGCGGGCGGCGAGGCCGCCGCCCTGGCCGAGGGTGCGCTGCGCGCCGGCGTCGGCGCGGGTGAAGACGAGGCCGACGGTGATCACGCTGCTGGCGGTGGCGTCGGTGTACGTGGCGCGCAGGACGCGCTCGCAGCCGAGCGGCGTGAGGGTGGCGAGCAGGCCCTTGGCCAGGACGGCGGGCGAGCAGGGGGTGTCGGGGGCGACGACGATCCGGGTCCAGGTGCGTCCGGCGGCGCCGGGGCCCGCGCCGGGGCCCGCGAGGGTGCGGGGGAAGAGGGTGTCGACGGGGACGTTGTGCCAGAGGTCCTTCGCCTCGGTGTACCCGGCGGGTTCGGCGGGCCGCGCGGGGTCGCTGGAGGCCAGCCATATCCCGGTGAGGGCCCCGCCGATGAGCCCGACCCCGAGGACGACGCAGGCCGTGACCGCGAGCAGTCGCCCGGTGCGGCGCTCGCGTACGGGGCGCAGTCGGGTGGTGGTCTCGACGGCTGTCTCGGGCGGCAGGGCGCCCGCGAGCCCGTATCCGTACGAGGGCGTCCCGTGCGCGGCGGGTCGCGGCGGCCTCGGCGGGTGAGCCGTGCGCGGTACGTCGCGGATCGGCCGGAGCCGGGTGGTGGTCTCCACCTCCGGCAGGTCGCCCGCTTCGGACGGGGAAGCCCAGGTGCGGGCGGGCGCGGGTGCCTGACGGGACGGCAGGGGCTCGACGGCCGTGCCGCCCGACTCGCGCGCGGACGGGTATCCGCGCCGCGCGTCGGGGCCGTCCGGAACCCCGCGCGGCGGCACGGCGCGACCGGCCGGCCCGGGAGCCGGGACGGCCTGAGAGGCCACGGGGCCGGCGGCGGGCGGGAAACCGGGGCGCGCGGGCTCGGCCTGCGGGCCCGGGGACTGCGGACGCTCAGGGGCGGCGGTCGGCGCGGGCCGTGCGGGCGCCACCGGGGGCTCGGGAGGCGCCGAAGCCGTCGGCGCGGGCCGTACGGGCACCACCGGGGACGCGGCCCTCGGCGTGACCGGGGGCTTGGGCGGCGCGGAGGCGGTCGGCGCGGGACGTGCCGGGGGCGACGGCGGAGCGGGCCTTGAGGTGTCCGCCGCCGTGGGGCGCTCGGCCCCGTCCTGGGCGGCGTTCCTCGCCGTGAGGCGCTCGGCCCCGTCCTGGGCGGCGTTCCTCGCCGTGAGGCGCTCGGCTCCGTCCTGGGCGGCGTTCCTCGCCGTGGAGCGTGCCGGGATCTCCGGGACAGCCGGGTGCGGTGGGGCCGTCACGGACGCCGTCGGGCGCTCAGGAGCGCCCTGGGCGGTCGACGTCGCCGCGAGACGCGCGGGGGTGGCCAGGGCGTTCCTCGGCGTGAGGCGCCCCGGATGTTCCGCGGCGGGCGGCGGTGTCGCGGGCGCCGGCGGTGACGTGGTCGTCGGTGGGGCCTGGAGGAGCGCGTCGGTGATGCGGGACGTGGGACGTGGGTGTTCGGCGGTCATCCCCGTCCCCCCGCTCGTGTCGACAATGCCCGTCACTCTACGGGCTGTTCCCGGCCCCGCGGGAACCCGGGCGGACCGAGGTCGGGGGCTACCCACTCGTATACCTGTCTGGCAAGCTCGGGCCATGACTCCCCGCGCCGCCGACCGGGCCCGTTACGACCGTGCCACCGCTCATCTCGACGCTCCCGTGGCGATCGTCGACCTGGAGGCCTTCGACGACAACGCGGCGGATCTCGTCCGCCGGTCCGCCGGCAAGCCGATCCGGGTGGCGAGCAAGTCCGTGCGCTGCCGCGCGCTCCTGGAGCGGGTGCTCTCGCGTGACGGGTTCGCCGGGATCATGTCGTTCACGCTCGACGAGTCGCTGTGGCTGGCGCGTGCCGGGTTCGAGGACGTGCTGCTCGCGTATCCGTCGGCGGACCGGGCCGGGTTCGCGGACCTGGCGCGGGATCCGAAGCTCGCCGCCGCCGTGACCGTGATGGTCGACGACGTCGCGCAGCTCGATCTGATCGACGCCTCCCGCGCGGGCGGGGCGGAGGAGGTGCGGGTCTGCCTGGAGCTGGACACGGCCCTCCACCTCCTGGGGGGACGGGTACGGATCGGGGCTCGGCGTTCGCCGCTGCGCACCCCCGCCGACCTGGCCGAGCTGGCCCGTTCCGTTGTGCGGCGGCCGGGTTTCCGGCTGGTCGGGATCATGGCGTACGAAGGGCACGTCGCCGGCGTCGGCGACGCGGTCGCGGGCCGGCCGCTGCGCTCGCGGGCGATCCGGCTGATGCAGTCCGCCGCCCGCCGGGAGCTGGCGGAGCGCCGGGCGGCGGTCGTCCGTGCGGTACGGGCGGTGGCGCCGGACCTGGAGTTCGTGAACGGCGGCGGCACCGGGAGCGTCCAGCACACGGCCGCCGAGGACGCGGTGACGGAGATCGCCGCCGGTTCGGGGCTCTTCGTGCCGCGGCTCTTCGACAACTACACGTCCTTCAGCGGGCGTCCGGCCGCGCTCTTCGCGCAGCCCGTCGTCCGCCGCCCCGGCGTGGGCGTGGTGACCGTGCTCGGCGGCGGCTATCCCGCGTCCGGGGCGGCGGGCCCGGACCGGCTGCCCGTGCCGTATCTGCCGGAGGGGCTGCGGTACGACCCGCAGGAGGGTCCCGGCGAGGTCCAGACCCCACTGCTCGGCTCGCCGGCCGACGACCTGCGGATCGGCGACAAGGTGTGGTTCCGGCACGCGAAGGCCGGCGAGCTGTGCGAGCGGTTCGACCGATTGCGGCTGGTCGAGGGCGACCGGGTCACGGCCACCGTGCCGACCTACCGGGGCGAGGGGCAGACGTTCCTTTAGGGCCCCATGGGCCCCGCCAGACAGGACCCGCCCGAACCGGCGAGGTTCCTCACCCGGTCCCCTCGCCCGGCAGACGAGCCGGGCGAGGCCGGGGATGTCGGCTGTCCGGGTGGCGGCGTGGGGGCGTCAGGAAGCGGCTCCTTGTTCACGGTCTGTCCGTTCCAGGATGATTTGCCCCGCTCCAGCAGGTGCTGCTGACGCTACTCCAGGAGGCCACCCGTGCCGTCCACCATCGACCCCTTCTCCGGCCCTGCCAGGCCCCCCGGCCACGGGTGATCAGCCGACGCGGGCTGCTGGTCGGTGCGGCCGTCTTCGCGGGCGCTCAGGCGGCTCACCGTGTCCCGCTGGTCCGGGATCACCGTGCCGTCGGGGCGGCGGACCGGTTCCGCCGTGCCGTCGGCCGCCGTGTAGCCCGTCGTGGCACAGGGGTACGGGGTGGCCTTCTGCCGCTTCGGCTCGATGAACATGGGGTTGACGATCCAGCGGCCGTCGCCGTTCTCGTACGCCCGGCACATGAGTTCGTTCTTGTTGCGGTTGAGGACCAGCCGGAGGCCGGTCGCGTCGCGCAGGAAGGAGACGTCCGTGTCGGAGTCTCCGGCGGCGAAATCCTGGCGGCGGGAGGCCGGTTGGACGCGCTCGGCGGCGGGGCCGCGGACGCCGAGGATCTCCTGGTTGATCCAGCAGCGCTTGCCGTCGATGTAGGTGATCATCTCGTCCTCGCCGTCGCGGACAGTGCCGCAGCCCTTGAGGTGGGCGGTGAGCCGGCCGTGCTCGGTGGTGTTGCGGATGCCGATGGTGTGGGAAGGGTCGACGCCGGCGCCCTTCGCCCAGACGTCGACGACCGGTTCGGGCGAGGCGGAGACGACCCAGACGTCGAAGCCCGCGGCCTTGAGCGTACGGATGAGGTCGCGCTGCTGCTCGTAGTGGCGGACCCAGCCCGTGACGCGGGCGGTGCCGACCCGCTGGGTGGCGCCCTGCGGCGCGGCGAGGTTCTCGGCGCGGGCGGCGGCGGCGAAGGACTCGACCTGGCGGGTGGTCCAGCCGCGCAGGAGCTGGGCCAGCCAGGCGTACTGGGGGTCCGTGCGGCGGTGGTCGAAGCCGTCGAAGGCCGGTTCGCCGCCCGTGGTGGCACCCCCTCCGTACACCGCGAGGAGCTCGTCGGCGCATCGCGTGTCGGTGGACGTGGGGAGGGTGCGTACGCCGGTGGGGCACGCTTCGCCGAGCGCCGCGGCGGCCCCGGGGGTGAGGTGGCGGCTCGTGGTGGACCAGTCGCCGTCGCGGGGCGGGCGGACGCGGTCGTTGCGGAGCAGCCAGTAGAAGGTGGCGTCGCCGACGTCGTTCTTGACGACGGTGTTGTCCCAGTCGAAGACCGCGAGGGGCTTCTTCCCGCCGCCGCGACCCCGGTCGGCGCAGTGGTCGGCGAGGAAGGCGTCCAGGCGTGCCCTGTTGTCGCCGTACCAGCCTTCGGAGACCGTCAGCGTCGGGCATTCCCGGGGCTTCGCCTCGGCGGGGGCCGCGGCCGCGAGGCCGGTCGTGGCGAGCGTGAGGGCGAGGGCGGAGGTCGCCGTTCTCGTACGGAGTCGGTTGGTCATGGTCACTCTCCTTCTCGGAAGGCTTCTGGACGCGGAACAGCCGGGCGCCTTGCGACGCCCGGCTGCCGGGTGGGGGGGAGGTGGGACGAGCGGAGGGTTAGAGAGGTGTCACGTACGCGGCCGCGATGCCGCCGTCGACGAGGAAGTCGCTGGCGTTGACGAAGGAGGAGTCGTCGCTCGCGAGGAACGCGACCGCGGCGGCGATCTCCTCGGCCTCGGCGAAGCGGCCGACGGGGATGTGCACGAGGCGGCGCGCGGCCCGCTCGGGGTCGCTGGCGAACAGCTCCTGGAGGAGCGGGGTGTTGACCGGCCCGGGGCAGAGGGCGTTGACCCGGATGCCCTCGCGGGCGAACTGGACGCCCAGCTCGCGGGACATGGCGAGGACGCCGCCCTTGGAGGCCGTGTACGAGATCTGGCTGGTGGCCGCGCCCATGATCGCGACGAAGGAGGCGGTGTTGATGATGGAGCCCCTGCCCTGGCGGCGCATGTAGGGGAGGGCGGCCTTGCAGCACAGGTAGACGGAGGTGAGGTTGACGTCCTGGACGCGCTTCCAGGCCTCCAGGCCGGTCTCCAGGATGGAGTCGTCGTCGGGCGGCGAGATGCCGGCGTTGTTGAAGGCGATGTCGACGGAGCCGTACGTGTCGAAGGCGGTCCTGAAGAGCGCGTCGACCTGCTCGGGGTCGGTGACGTCGACCTTGACGAAGGTGCCGCCGACCTCCTCCGCCGCGGCCTTGCCCGCGGTCTCGTCGATGTCGCCGCAGACGACGTTCGCGCCCTCGGAGGCGAGGCGTCGGGCGGTGGCGAGGCCGATGCCGCTGCCGGCTCCGGTGATGACGGCGGTACGGCCGACGAGGCGGCGGCAGATGATCTCGTTGCTCACAGTGCGGGGCCCTCCGTGCTGATGAAGACGTTCTTGGTTTCGGTGAAGGCGGTCAGGGCGTCGGGGCCCAGTTCGCGGCCGAGGCCGGACTGCCGGTAGCCGCCGAACGGCGTCCAGTAGCGGACGCTGGAGTGGGAGTTGACGGAGAGGTTGCCGGCGCGGACGGCGCGGGAGGCGCGCAGGGCGCGGCCGACGTCGCGGGTCCAGATCGAGCCGGAGAGGCCGTACTCGGTGGCGTTGGCGAGCCGGATCGCGTCGGCCTCGTCGTCGAAGGGCAGGACGACGGCGACCGGCCCGAAGATCTCCTCGACGGCGCAGGGGGCGTCCTCGGGCAGGTCGGTGAGGACGGTCGGCGGGAACCAGAAGCCGGGGCCCTCGGGTGCCTTGCCGCGGATTCCCTGGAGGTCCTCGGTGACGTACGAGCGGACGCGGTCGAGATGGGCGCGGGAGATGAGCGGGCCCATCTGGGTGCGCTCGTCGAGGGGGTCGCCGACGACGATCTCCTCGATCGCGGGGGTGAGGAGCTCCAGGAAGCGGTCGTACGCGCTCCGCTGCACGAGGATGCGGGTGCGGGCGCAGCAGTCCTGGCCGCTGTTGTCGAGGAAGGCCATCGGCGCCGCGGCGGCGGCCGCCTCGATGTCCGCGTCCGCGAAGACGATGTTGGGGCTCTTGCCGCCGAGTTCGAGCGTGAGCCGCTTCACCCGGTCGGCGCACTTGGCCATGATCGACTTTCCGACCCGGGTGGAGCCGGTGAAGACGATCTTCGCGATGCCGGGGTGCTCGACGAGGGTGTTGCCCGTGACCGGGCCCGTGCCGGGGAGGACCTGGAAGAGGCCCTCGGGCAGACCCGCCTCCAGGGCGAGTTCGGCGAGGCGGAGCGCGGTGAGCGGGGTGGTCTCGGCGGGCTTGAGGAGTACCGCGTTGCCGGCGGCGAGGGCGGGTGCGGCGGCCCAGGCGGCGATCGGCATGGGGAAGTTCCAGGGCGCGATGACGCCGACGACCCCGAGGGGTTCGAGGATCGTGACGTCGAGGCCGCCGGCCACCGGGATCTGGCGCCCGTTGAGGCGCTCCACTCCCCCGGCGGCGAAGTCGAGGAGGTCGCGGACGTTGCCGGCCTCCCAGCGGGCGTTGCCGATCGTGTGCCCGGCCTCGGTGACCTCCAGGCGGGCGAGTTCCTCGATGTGCTCGTCGACGACAGCGGCGAAGCGGCGGAGCACCCGGGCCCGGTCGGCGGGCGCCGCGGCGGCCCAGCCGCGCTGGGCGGCGGTGGCGCGGCCGACGGCGGCGTCGACCTCGGCCGGGGTCACGGCGGGGACGGTGGCGACCAGCTCCTCCGTCGCCGGGTTCAGTACCTGGAGCAACTCGTTCCTCTCTCTTGTCACATGTGCCGGTCAGAGGCGTTCGAAGGAGCGGCGCAGTTCCCAGTCGGTCACCGCGGCGTCGAAGGCGTCGAGTTCGACGCGGGCCATGTTGCGGTAGTGGGCGACGACCTCCGCGCCGAAGGCGGCCTTGGCGATCTCGCTGGTCTCCCAGAGTTCGGCGGCCTCGCGGAGGGTGGTGGGGACGTGCGCGTACTCGGCGGTGTAGGCGTTCCCGGTGCACGGCTCGGGCAGCTCGAGGCGCTGCTCGATCCCGTACAGGCCGGCGGCGACCAGGCCCGCGACGGCGAGGTAGGGGTTGACGTCGCCGCCGGGGAGGCGGTTCTCGAAGCGGGTGGAGCGGCCGTGGCCGACGACCCGGAGCGAGCAGGTGCGGTTGTCGTGACCCCAGGCGACCGCGGTGGGGGCGAAGGAGCCGGGCTGGAACCGCTTGTAGGAGTTGATGTTCGGGGCGTAGAGGAGGGAGAAGTCACGGAGGGCGGCGAGCTGTCCGGCGAGGAAGTGCCGCATGGTCTCGGACATGTGGTGGGGGTCGTCGCCCGCCATCACGTTCTCTCCGTCGGCGTTCTGGAGGGAGAGGTGGATGTGGCAGGAGTTGCCCTCGCGCTCGTTGTACTTCGCCATGAAGGTGAGCGAGTAGCCCTCCTGGGCGGCGATCTCCTTGGCGCCCGTCTTGTAGACGGCGTGCTGGTCACAGGTGACGAGGGCCTCGTCGTACTTGAAGGCGATCTCGTGCTGGCCGGGGTTGCACTCGCCCTTGGCGGACTCGACGGTCAGTCCGGCGGCGGTCATCTCGTTGCGGATGCGGCGCAGGAGGGGTTCGATGCGACCGGTACCGAGGACGGAGTAGTCGATGTTGTACTGGTTGGCGGGCGTGAGGCCGCGGTAGTTCGCGTCCCAGGCCTGCTCGTAGCTGTCCTGGAAGACGATGAACTCGAGCTCGGTGCCGACGTGGGCGGTGAGGCCGAGTTCCGCGAGGCGCTCCAGCTGGCGGCGGAGGATCTGGCGGGGGGCCGCGACCACCGGGGTGCCGTCGGCCCAGGCGAGGTCGGCCGTCACCATGGCGGTGGCCTCGTTCCAGGGGAGGCGGCGGAGGGTGGTGAGGTCGGGGTGCATCGCGAAGTCGCCGTAGCCGCTGTCCCAGGAGGACATCTCGTAGCCCTCGACGGTGTTCATCTCGGTGTCGACGGCCAGAAGATAGTTGCAGCCCTCGGTGCCGTGGCCGAGGACGTCGTCCAGGAAGAACTGTGCGGCGAACCGCTTGCCCTGGAGCCGTCCCTGCATGTCGGGGAAGGCCAGGACGACGGTGTCGATCTCGCCGCTCGCGACGAGGGCACGCAGCTCCTCGACGGTGAGCGGGGGTGTGCGGTCTGCCACGGGATTGCTCCTCCTTCGGCCTGCCGGGAGCCATAAGGTATTGCCGAAGACCATTGCTTGGGAAGTCCTGGAGAAGGGGAAACGAGGAACGTGGCCAGTACGAGTGAATCGGCGGACCGGCTGACGCCCGTGCTCCGGCCTGTGCGGGCGGGCAACGGCTTCGAGGAGGCGTTGCAGCAGATCCTCCAGGTGGTACGGCTCGGACTCGTGCCGGGCGGGGAGCGGCTGCCCGCCGAGCGGGAGCTGGCCGACCGGATGGGGATCAGCCGGGTGACCCTGCGCGAGGTCCTCAAGGTCCTCCAGGAACAGGGGCTCGTGGAGAGCCGGCGCGGCCGGTACGGCGGGACGTTCGTCCTGCCCCGCGTCCAGACCGCCGACGAGGACGAGCTGCGCCGCCGGATCGCCTCGGTCGACGTGGAGGACATCCTGCGCTTCCGTGAGGTCCTGGAGGTGGGGGCCGCGGGGCTCTGCGCGGCACACGGGCTCGACGCGGCGGGCGCCGAGCGGCTGCGGGCCGCCGTGACGGCGACCCATGACGCGCCTTTGGCCGATTACCGTCGCCAGGACACCCTGCTCCACCTCACGCTCGCCGAGCTCTCCGGCTCGCCGACGCTGACCGCGCAGTACGCCGCCGTACGGGCGACGGTGAACGACCTCCTGGACTGCATCCCCCTGCTCGTACGCAATCTGGAGCACTCCCAGCACCAGCACACGGCCCTGGTGGAGGCGGTCCTCGACGGGGACGCGGACGCGGCGCGCGAGGTGATGCGGGAGCACTGCGCGGGCACGGCGGCGCTGCTGCGGGGCTTCCTGACGTGAGCGGGGCCCCGTCGCCGTAACCCGAAAGTAACGCACGGGGGTTGCGCATCCGTACGGGCGCCGCAAAGGTATGGCTCCAATCCATTGGGCCCGTTGCGGGGAGCTGACGCTGCCATGACGCTCGAAGACACCACACCGCCGAAAGACGACTATCTGGAACGGCGCACGCTGCGCCGCGGCAGCGCCGGCTGGCTGCTGCTCACCGGTCTCGGCGTCGCCTACGTCGTCTCCGGGGACTTCTCCGGCTGGAACATCGGCCTGTCGAAGGGCGGCTTCGGCGGACTCGCCGTCGCCACCGTCCTCATGGGCGCGATGTACGCCTGTCTGGTCTTCGCGCTCGCCGAGCTCTCCGCCATCCTGCCCACGGCGGGCGGCGGCTACGGCTTCGCCCGCCGGGCGCTCGGCACCTGGGGCGGGTTCCTGACCGGAACCGCGATCCTCATCGAGTACGTCCTCGCGCCCGCCGCGATCTCCATCTTCATCGGCGACTACGTCGAGTCCCTCGGCCTCTTCGGCCTGGAGTCCGGCTGGCCGGTCTACCTCGTCTGCTTCGCGCTCTTCATCGGGATCCATCTGTGGGGCGTGGGCGAGGCGCTGCGTTTCAGCCTGATCGTGACGGCGATCGCGGTCGCGGCGCTCGTCGTCTTCGCGCTGGGCGCGTTCACCGACTTCCACGTCGACGGACTGAACGACATCCCCGTCGACGGCCAGGCCTTCGGGTCGAACTCCTGGCTGCCCTTCGGACTGCTCGGGATCTGGGCCGCGTTCCCCTTCGGCATGTGGTTCTTCCTCGGGGTGGAGGGCGTGCCGCTCGCCGCCGAGGAGGCGAAGGACCCGGTGCGGTCGATGCCCAGGGCGCTCGCGATCTCGATGGGGATCCTGGTGCTGCTCGCCGTCGTGACCTTCCTCGCCGCCACCGGCGCGCGCGGCTCGGCCGCCGTCCAGGAGGCGGGCAACCCGCTCGTCGTGGCGCTCCAGGGCGACGGGGAGCCGACGGCGCTCAGCCGCTTCGTGAACTACGCGGGCCTCGCGGGCCTGGTCGCCTCCTTCTTCTCGCTCATCTACGCCGGATCGCGCCAGCTGTTCGCCCTCTCCCGGGCCGGCTACCTGCCCCGCTTCCTCTCCCTGACCAGCCGCCGCAAGTCGCCGTACCTGGGCCTGCTCATCCCGGGCGCGATCGGCTTCGCGCTCGCCGCCGGGACCGGGAACGGCGCGCGGATGCTGAACATCGCGGTCTTCGGCGCCACCATCTCGTACGCCCTCATGGCGCTCTCGCACATCGTGCTGCGGCGCCGCGAGCCCGGCCTGCACCGGCCGTACCGCACGCCCGGCGGGATCGTGACCTCGTCCATCGCCTTCGTCCTGGCCCTTTCGGCGCTCGTCGCGACCTTCCTGGTGGACCGGACGGCGGCGTTCATGGCACTCGGGGTGTACGTGATCGCTCTCGCCTACTTCGCGTTCTACAGTCGGCACCATCTGGTGGCCGGCGCGCCGGAGGAGGAGTTCGCGGCGCTCGCCGCTGCCGAGGCCGAGCTCGCCCGCGACTGATCCGTCTCATCGAGTCACCGACGCTCCTGGAGGAAGCACGTGTCCAAGCCGCTCATCGGCGTGACGACCTATCTGGACCAGGCCCGTTGGGGGGTGTGGGACATGCAGGCCGCGCTGCTCCCCGCGCCGTACCCACGGCTCGTCCGGGAGAGCGGGGGGCTCGCCGTGATGCTGCCGCCGGACGAACCGGCCGCCGCGGCGGCGGTCGTGGCCCGGCTCGACGGTCTGGTCGTCGCGGGCGGGGCGGACGTCGAGCCCGTACGGTACGGGGCCGCGCCCGACCCCCGTACCGGCCCGCCGGCCCGCGCGCGGGACTCCTGGGAACTGGCGCTGATCGACGCGGCGCTGGCCTCCGGCACGCCGCTGCTCGGGATCTGCCGGGGCATGCAGCTGCTGAACGTGGCCCTCGGCGGGACGCTGATCCAGCACCTGGACGGGCATGTGGAGGCGGTCGGGGTGATCGGCCGGCACGCGGTCAAGCCGGTGCCGGGCACGCGGTACGCCTCCCTCGTGCCCGAGCTGACCGAGGTCCCGACCTACCACCACCAGGCCGTGGAGCTGCTGGGCACGGGGCTCACGGCCTCGGCCCACGCGGAGGACGGCACGGTGGAGGCGGTGGAACTGGCCGCCCCGACCTGGGCCCTCGGTGTGCAGTGGCACCCGGAGATGGGCGAGGACCTGCGGGTGATGCGGGGGCTTGTCGAGGCGGCGGGGGTGGCGACGGCCCGGCTTTGAGCGGGTCGGCTGTCACCGGTCGGGAGCTGGGAGGGGGATCGGTCGGCCGTTACCGGGCCTCCGTCACCGGTCGGGAGCTGTGAGCGGGGACCGGTCGTCCGTCACTGGTCCTCCGTCATTGGTCCTCCGTCGTCGCTCGGGCGCCGTGAGCGGGGTCCAGGTCGACGGGTCCGCCGTGCACGGCCCGCCGTCGTGGACGAGGAGGCACCGTCGCGCCGGATCGACCGCGACCGTGGCCAGTGTCGCCCACCTACTGCCCAGGGGCCCCTCCGCCGGGGCGTGGCAGCACACCTCGGCGCCGTCGTCCCGGTGCGCGGCGAGCAGGTCCACCAGCGCCTCGGCGCCGAGCGGGCCGCCGTGTGCGCGGACGCGGGCGGTGAGCAGGCGGTGGCGGTCGTACGTCTCCGGCATGCGGCGCCCGCGCAGTTCGCCGGCGGCGAGGGCCGGGGCCAGGAAGTGGTTCGTGCGCACCAGCCAGCCCCGGTGGTCCGGGGAGACGACCGCCGACCCACCGGGGGCGAGTTCGACGGAGGCGGCGCCGTCCGGCGTCACCACGGTGACGACCGCGGAGGCCGAGACGGGGGCGGCCGTCAGCATCGCGACCGCCTCCGTGAACGACGCGGCCTCGCCGAGCACCTGACGGGCCACGAGATGGACGGGGACGCCGGTGGCGGCGTCGCCCGTGTGCCCCAGGATGTTGAAGAGCACGCCGCCCGGCACCGCCGCCCGAGCCGCGACCTCGCCCAGGCGCCGCACGGGCCCGAACAGGCGCTGACGGCGCTGGAGGCGCTGCGGGGCCTGACGACGGGTCCGGCGTACGCGGCGGGCGAGGAGCACGAGTCGGGCCGGATCGCGCTCGGCCACCGCGCCGACCTCACCGTCTTCGCGGACAGCCCGGTCACCACAGCGGCGACCGAACTTCCGGACCTGCCGGCCCTGCTGACGGTCCTGGACGGCCGGATCACGCACCGGGCGGCGGGCGTCTGACAGGTCCAGGGCTCCTCAGCCCGGTCCTCACCCCGTCGGCCGGGCGCGGGTCAGGGCGAGGAGGTCGCGGGCCGGGCCCGTCGGGCGGTGGCCCGCGGGCCAGACCGCGCGCAGGTCGCGGCGGAGCGTCACACCCTCGACGGGAATGGCGACCAGGCGACGGGAGGCCAACTCCTCGGTGATGGCGAGTTCGCTGAGGACGGCCGGACCCGCCCCGCTGACGACGGCGCCCTTCACGGCCGTCGTGGAGGCGAGTTCGAGGAGCGGCTCCGCGAGACCGCCGTGCCCGGCGAGCGCCGCGTCCAGGACCTGGCGGGTGCCCGAGCCGCGCTCCCGCAGGATCAGCGGGGTCGCGGCCAGCTCCGCCGGGTCCAGGGGGCCCCGGCGGCGGGCCCAGGGGTGCGAGGGCGCGGCGACGAGTGCGAGCCGGTCGTGCGCGACGACGACGCCGTCGAGACCGTCCGGCACGGCGAGGCCCTCCACGAAGCCGATGTCGGCCTCGCCCGCGAAGAGCCGTTGCGCGACGGCGGCGGAGTTCCCGGCCTGGAGCGACACGGCCGTGTCGGGACGCTGGGCGCGCAGCGCGATCAGCCAGCCCGGCAGCAGGTACTCGGCGATGGTCATGGACGCGGCCACCCGCAGCCGCGAGTCGCGCCGCCCGCGCAGCGCCTGGGCGCCCGCGTCGAAGGCCTCCGCGGCCTCGACGATCCGCCGCGCCCAGTCCGTCACGAGCGCGCCCGCGTCGGTGAGCCGCGAGCCGCGGGGGGAACGGTCGACGAGGGCCACCCCGAGCTGCCGTTCCATCGAGCGGATGCGGCTGCTCGCGGCGGGCTGGGTGATCCCGACCTCGCGGGCGGCCGCGCCGAGGCTGCCGTGCCGGGCGACGGCGATGAGGAGTTCGAGCGCGCCGAGGTCCGGGACCCGGTGGGAGAGGTGCGGCCTCGGCTCGCCGCCCTGTGTGCCGTACCGCTCCGGTATCTCACTGCTCATAAACCCAGCTTATGACGTCATAGTCGCAAGATCCCTGGTGGGTGTGGCGAAAGGGCGCGACGGTGGAGTCATGGCAAGCCTCGCAACACCCCGCTCGGCCCCTCGCGCCACCACCCCCGGCGCACGACCGGCCACAGCCGCCACCGCGTCCACCCCAGCCGCCGCCAGTACCGCCCCGGCCACCCCCGCCGCCCCGGCCCGTTCCGTCCGGCACCTCGGACCCAACTGGTACGCCTCCGTCATGGGAACGGCCATCGTCGCCAACGCGGGCGCGGCCCTTCCCGTGGACGTCCCCGGCCTCCGTACCCTCTGCGCGGCCGTCTGGGCGCTGTCGCTCGCGATGCTGCTCGTCCTCGTCACCGCCCGCGCGCTGCACTGGATCCACCACCGCGACCAGGCCCGGGCGCATCTCCTGGACCCCGCGATGGCGCCGTTCTACGGCTGTCTGTCGATGGCGCTGCTCGCCGTGGGCGGCGGCGCGATGATCGTGGGCCAGGACTGGATCGGACTCCCGGCGGCCCTGGCGCTCGACACGGTCCTGTTCACCGCCGGCACGGTGATCGGTCTGGCGGCGGCCGTGGCCGTCCCGTACCTCATGGTGGTGCACCACCGGATCGAGAGCGCGTCCCCGGTGTGGCTGCTGCCGGTCGTCGCCCCCATGGTCTCCGCCGCGCTCGGCCCGCTGCTCGTGCCCCATCTGCCCGCCGGGCAGGCCCAGCAGACGCTGCTCTTCGCCTGCTACGCCATGTTCGGTCTCAGCCTGCTCGCGACCCTCGTCATGCTGCCGCTGGTCTTCGGCCGGCTCGTGACCGGCGGCCCGCTGCCCCTCGCGCTCACCCCCACGCTCTTCCTGGTCCTCGGCCCGCTCGGCCAGTCGACGACCGCCGCGAACAAGTTCGCCGACGTGGCCCCCGGCGTGCTGCCCGACCCGTACGCGCACGGTTTCGCCGTCTTCGCCGTCCTCTACGGGGTGCCCGTGATGGGCTTCGCGCTGCTGTGGCTGGCGCTCGCCGGGTCGATGGTGCTGCGGGCGCGGCGCCGGGGCATGGGCTTCGCGATGACCTTCTGGGCGTTCACCTTCCCCGTGGGAACCTGTGTGACCGGCGCCGAGGGGCTCGCCCAGCACACCGGTCTGGCCGCCTTCCGGTGGCTCGCCGTCGCGCTGTACGTGTTCCTCGTGGCGGCCTGGCTGGTGGCCGGCTTCCACACCGTGCGCGGGCTGCTCAGCGGCGCGCTGCTCGCAGGGCCCGGGACAGCTCCCGCGGCGCCTGGGTCAGGGACGGCCCGTACCAGGTGAGCAGGCGCCCGTCGACGAGGGCTGCGGCGGTCCCGGGGAAGGCCTCGGGGCCGTCGTCCCGCGTGAAGCGGTAGGGCTCGTCGGGCAGGACGACGAGGTCGGGGGCGGTGGCGCGGAGCTCGTCGAGCGGGAGCCGCGGATAGCGCTCGGGATGGTCCTCGTACGCGTTCCGGACGCCGAGGCGGGCCAGCAGGTCGCCGGCGAAGGTGTCGCTGCCGAGGACCATCCAGGGACGGCGCCAGATCGGTACGACGGCGGTGAGCGGCCTGCCGTCCGGCCCGGGCTCCAGCGGTGTCACGGACTCCCAGGCGGCCTCGGCCTCGGCCAGCCAGCGGGGCCGCCGCGGTGCGCCGCAGGCGGCGAGGACCCGCTCCAGTTCGCGCAGGCCCTGGTCGAGGGTGCGGATCTCGGTGACGAGGACGTCGATCCCGGCGGCCCGCAGGGCGGCGAGGTCCGGGGCGCGGTTCTCCTCCTCATTGGCGAGGACGAGGTCGGGCCGGAGCGCGGTGATCGCGGCGACGTCGGGGTTCTTGGTGCCGCCGATCCGTACGACGTCGAGGCCGGCGGGGTGGCTGCACCACTCCGTCGCGCCGACGAGGACGCCTGGCGTGGAGACGGCGACGGCCTCCGTCAGGGAGGGGACGAGGGAGACGACCCGCGGCCCGACGCCGGCGGTCCTCACTCCTCCTCGACCTCGACGTGGTCGGCGACGGCGACGACGAGGAGGCGGGTGCCGGGCTCGGTGGCGCGCCAGCGGTGGCGTACGCCTCCGGAGAGGTAGAGCGTGTCGCCGCGGCCGAGCCGGTGGGCGCGGCCCTCGGCCTCGACCTCGGCGGCGCCGTCGGCGACGTACAGCAACTCGTCGTTCCGGTGCTGGAACTCGCGGCCCGCGTCCTGCTCGCCGGTGAACTCCAGGGCGTGCAGCTGGTGGCGGTCGCGGACGAGCCTGCGGACACCGTCGGGCAGCGCCGCGGACGGCTCGTCGGCGCGGACGACGTCGACGGTGCGAGCGGCCTCGGCGGTGGCGATGAGCTCGCCGGCGGTGGTCTCCAGGGCTCCGGCGACGAGTTCGAGGGAGCGGCGGCTGGGCCGGGCGCGCTCGTTCTCGACCTGGCTGAGGAAGGGCACGGAGAGGCCGCTGCGGGAGGCGACGACGGCCAGCGTGAGCTGGAGCGATCTGCGGCGCCTCTTGACGGCCGCGCCCACGCGGGGTGATTCCTTGTCGTCCATGTCGGCTCCCTCCCTCGTGCCTCGTGCGCGTCGCGTGTCCCGTGTCGCGTGTGCCGGGTCGCGTGTCCTCGGACCGCGTACCGGTCGGTTACCTGAACCTTACGCAGCTTTGGCTCCGGGTTTCGCGTCGTGACGAAAAGGGGTGGTCGCCGAATACGCTCGGCGACCACCCCTTTCCGGACAGGAACGGATCCCGGCCACTCCGGGCGCTACTGCGGGGCGAGCTTCTCCGCGAGGCCGGGGTTGCGGTCCAGCCAGACGCGGACGGCCTGCTGCTCCTTGCCCTTACCGGTCTCCTGGATG
This sequence comes from Streptomyces sp. NPDC055103, assembly GCF_053607625.1. Taxonomy (NCBI): domain Bacteria; kingdom Bacillati; phylum Actinomycetota; class Actinomycetes; order Kitasatosporales; family Streptomycetaceae; genus Streptomyces; species Streptomyces sp. NPDC055103. Next base: position 35,556 of record NZ_JBSGTX010000011.1, on the reverse strand, counting down.
ACGGCTTCGAGGTCCGTGAGCTGCTTCTCGGTGAGCTCGAAGTTCTTCAGCCAGGCGCCGACCTCGGGGTTCTCGGCGGCGAAGCCCTTGCGGGCGAGGGTGTGGACGCCGTCGCCCTTGCCCCAGGTGCCCTTGGGGTCGGTGAGCTTCTTCAGGTCATGGGCGGAGTAGGCCCAGTGTGGGGACCAGAGGGTGACGACGACCGGCTCCTTGCGCTCGTACGCGCGCTTGAGCTCGGCCAGCATGCCGGGGGTGGAGCCGTCGACGACCTTGTACTCGCCTTCCAGGCCGTACTCCTTGAGGACCTTGTCCTTGAGGATGCCCATCATTCCGGCGCTGGGCTCGATGCCGACGATGCGGCCCTTGAACTGTCCCGCCTTGCCCTTGAGGTCGGCGAGCGAGTCGACGCCCTTCACGTACGAGGGGACGGCGAGCTCCAGGGAGGTGGGGCCGTACCAGGAGCCGAGGTCTTCGAGCTTGCTCTGGTACTTCTTCCAGTACTGCTCGTGCGTGACGGGCAGCCAGGCGTCGGTCTGGAAGTCGAGCTGCCCGCCGGCCAGGCCGGTGTAGAGGGCGCCGGCCTCCAGCTGCTTGGTGTCGACCTCGTAGCCGCGGCGCTCCAGGAGCTCCTTCCAGAGGTACGTGGAGGCGATGCCCTCGTCCCAGGGGATGTAGCCGATGCTGATCTTCTTGCCGTGGCCGCTGTTCGCGCCGGAGGCGGTGGTGGAGGTCGCGCCGCCGGAACCGAGGAAGCCCGTGCCGCCGGCGACCAGGGCCAGGACGACGACGCCGACGAGGGCGGTGACGGGCTGCGGGCGGTGGGCCCAGAGCTTCGCCCCCGGCCGCTTGGCGCTCAGCGCCGCGCGTGCCTTGGCGGCGGCGCGGCGGCCCAGCGGGGAGACCTGGCGGCCGAGGGCGCCGGTCATCCGGTCCAGGTACATGGCGAGGACGACGATGGAGACGCCGGCCTCGAAGCCGAGACCGATGTCGACGTTGCCGATGGCGCGGTAGACCGCGCCGCCGAGGCCGCCGCCGCCGACCATGCCCGCGATGACGACCATGGACAGGCCGAGCATGATGACCTGGTTGACGCCCGCCATGATCGTCGGCAGGGCCAGCGGGAGCTGCACGCGCAGCAGGGTGTCGCGCGGGGTGGTGCCGAAGGCCTCGGCGGCCTCGACGAGTTCGCCGTCGACCTGGCGGATGCCGAGCTCGGTCATGCGGACGCCCGGGGGCAGCGCGAAGATGATGGTGGCGATGATGCCGGGGACGACTCCGACGCCGAAGAAGATGATGCCGGGGATGAGGTAGACCATCGCCGGCATGGTCTGCATGAAGTCGAGTACGGGTCGCAGCACGGCGCTGACCGTCTTCGAGCGGGCCGCCCAGATGCCGAGCGGAACGGCGATCACCAGGGTGACGAGGGTGGCGACGAGGACGAGGGAGAGCGTCGCCATCGCCTCGTCCCACAGCTGCACGGAGTCGACGAGCGCGAAGCCCGCGAAGGCGAGGACGCCGGCGGCGAGGCCGCGCAGCCACCAGGCGACGACGGCGAGGATGCCGGCGAAGAGCAGCGGCTGGGGGGCGGACAGGACGGCGTCGATGCCGTCGTAGAGGCCGGTGACGCCGGTGCTGACGGCGTCGAAGAGCCAGGAGAACTGGGCCTGGAGCCAGTCGACGGAGCTGTCGACCCACTCGCCGAGGGGGAGCCTAGGCACGGGCGGTCGCCTCCTTCTCGTGGATGGCCTGTTCCTTGCCGGCCCGTCCCTTGATGGTCCGTTCCGGGAAGGCCTGTTCCTGGATGGCCTGCTCCTGGATGTCCTTCGCGGCGAGCCCGCCCATGACGCCGAGGAGGCGTTCGGTCGGTACGACTCCGAGGACGGTGCCGTCGGAGTCCTGGACGGTCACGGGGTGCGGGGCCAGGGCGGCGACGGCGCAGAGGTCGGCGACGAGGGTGTCGGGTCCGACGGGCCGGCAGGCGCAGCCGTCGGGGCAGTCCGCCGGGGCGGCGCCGTCGGTCATGACGGCGGCGGCGGTGAGGACGCGGGAGCGGTCGACGTCCTGGGTGAAGGAGGCGACGTAGTCGTCGGCTGGGCGGACGAGGATGTCCTCCGCGGTGCCGAGCTGGACGATCCGGCCGTCGCGCATGACGGCGATTCGGTCGCCGATGCGCATGGCCTCGTTGAGGTCGTGGGTGATGAAGACGATGGTCTTCTTCAGCCGCTGCTGGAGCACGAGGAGCTGGTCCTGCATGTCGCGGCGGATGAGCGGGTCGAGCGCGCTGAAGGACTCGTCCATGAGGAGGAGGTCGGCGTCGGTGGCGAGGGCGCGGGCGAGGCCTACGCGCTGCTGCATGCCGCCGGAGAGCTCGTCGGGCCAGGACTTCTCCCAGCCGGCGAGTCCGCACAGCTCGAGGGCCTCGGCGGCGCGGGTCTCGCGCTCGGCGCGCGGGACGCCCTGGACCTCCAGGCCGTAGCCGGCGTTCTCCAGGACGTTCCGGTGCGGGAACAGTGCGAAGTGCTGGAAGACCATGCTGATCTTGGTGGCCCGGACGGTGCGCAGCTCGCGGGGGGTGAGCGCGGTGAGGTCGCGGCCGTCGAAGAGGACCCGGCCCGCGGTGGGTTCGAGCAGGCCGTTGAGCATGCGGAGGAGGGTGGACTTCCCGGAGCCGGACAGGCCCATCACGACGAAGATCTGACCGGGTTCGACGACGAAGCCGGCGTCGACGACGGCGGCCGTCGTCCCTTCGGCGCGCAGGTCGTCGCGGTCGGCGCCGTCGGCGAGGCGCCGGACGGCTTCGTCGGGTCGTCTGCCGAACACCTTGTACAGATGGTCGGCCTGGAGCCTGGACACATACACCTCACGGGTAGCGACGAGAACGGCCCCGCCACCCCCGCGCGGCTGGGCCGTGGAGCGGCGCGGGATCCGCCCGCGACCCGTCACGTACGGGGATTCCGTTGTTGAATCCCGTACCGGGTTCCGCTCCGGGCTCGCGCCTTCCCGGCTTCACAGGGTGCAAACGCAAAGGTGACGGGGGTCACGCGCGGGCCCGGTGCGGGGCGCGGGGCGGCCTCCACCTCCGAGACCTGGCGAGTGAGCCGAAGGGGCGCGGCCGGGGGAACGGTCCCGAGCGCGCGGAGGCCCCGCCGAAGGAGGGGGCGAGCACGGTCGGGGCCCTGAGCCCGGCTGGAGCACCCCGGAGGCGAACCGAGCCCTAAAATCAGGCAGGTGACGCGACGCCTGATGCTCCTCGACACCGCCAGCCTCTACTTCCGCGCCTACTTCGGCGTGCCGGACTCGGTCCGCGCCCCCGACGGCACTCCCGTGAACGCCGTGCGCGGGCTCCTCGACTTCATCACCCGGCTCGTCCAGGACCACCACCCCGACGACCTGGTGGCCTGCTGGGACGAGGACTGGCGGCCGCAGTGGCGGGTGGACCTGATCCCCTCGTACAAGGCGCACCGGGTCGTCGTGGAGACGGAGACCGGCCCGGACGTGGAAGAGGTCCCGGACACGCTGTCCCCGCAGGTGCCGGTGATCGAGGAGGTCCTCGCGGCGCTCGGGATCGCCCGGGTCGGGTCCGCGGGGTACGAGGCGGACGACGTCATCGGGACGCTCGCGGGGCACGCCGCCGGGCCGGTGGACATCGTCACGGGCGACCGGGACCTCTTCCAGCTGGTGGACGACGCGCGCGGCGTGCGCGTGCTGTACCCCCGCAAGGGCGTCGGCGACTGCGACCTGGTGGACGACGAGCTGATCCGTACGAAGTACGGGGTGCGCCCCGACCAGTACGCGGACTTCGCGGCGCTGCGCGGGGACGCGAGCGACGGGCTGCCCGGGGTGAAGGGCATCGGCGAGAAGACGGCCGCGCAGCTGATCACGGAGTACGGGGACCTGGCCGGGGTGCGGGCGGCGGCGGAGGACCGGACGTCGAAGCTGACGCCGGCGAAGCGGCGCGGCATCGTGGAGGCGGCCGCCTATCTGGACGTGGCGCCGACCGTGGTGCGGGTCGCCGGAGACGTACCCCTGCCGGAGTTCGACCCGGCCCTGCCGAAGGAGCCGCGCGACCCGGCGGCGCTGGACGCGCTGGTGAAGCGGTGGGGTCTCGGCGGGGCGGTGGGACGGCTGCTCCCGGTGCTCGGCCGCTGACCGGCCGGTCCACCCTGGGCGGCAGCGCGCGAGGATGCTAGCTTAGGTATACCTAAGTTCGTCGAGTCAGGAGAGCCCCTCGTGGCAGAGCAGCCGGCCCGCAAGGCACCGAAGGCCACCGAAGCGCGTGTGGTGCGCACCGAGCGGATCACCCCGCACATGGTGCGGGTCGTTCTCGGAGGCCCCGGGCTCGACGCCTTCGAGGTCGGCGAGTTCACCGACCACTACGTGAAGCTGCTGTTCGCCCCCGAGGGGGTCGCCTATCCCGAGCCGTTCGACATGGACCGGATCCGGGCCGAGTTCCCCCGGGAGCAGTGGCCGACGACGCGGACGTACACGGTACGGGCCTGGGACCCGGTCCACCGCGAGCTGACCGTCGACTTCGTGGTCCACGGCGACGAGGGCCTCGCGGGCCCCTGGGCGGCGCGGGCCCAGGCGGGCGAGACCGTGCGCTTCCTCGGCCCGGGTGGCGGCTACACGCCGGACCCGGCGGCGGACTGGCACCTGCTCGCGGGCGACGAGAGCGCGCTGCCGGCGATCGCGGCGGCCCTGGAGCGGCTGCCCGCCGGGGCGCGGGTGCACGCCTTCGTGGAGGTCTCGGACGCGACGGAGGAGCAGAAGTTCGCGACGGCCGCGGGGGTGGACGTCACCTGGCTGCACCGGGGCGACCGCCCGGCGGGCGAGGCCGTCGTCGAGGCCGTGCGGACGCTCGACTTCCCGCCGGGCGACGTCCACGCCTTCGTCCACGGCGAGGCGGGCTTCGTGAAGGACCTCCGCCGGCATCTCCGGATGGAGCGTGGGGTGGCGCGCGAGCGGCTGTCGATCTCGGGGTACTGGCGCCAGGGGAAGACGGACGAGGCGTGGCGCGCGATCAAGCGCGAGTGGAACGACCAGGTGGAGCGCGAGCAGGAGAACTGACGCTCGGAGCTTGAGCGAGGGGGGTGGGGCGGAGGCTCCCACCCCCCTCCGCGTTACCGCGTTACCGCGTTACCGCGTTACCGCGTGCCGCCGAAGGCGCGGTGCGAGGCGTCGACGTGGGCCAACCGCCGCAGCGCCGCGAAGATCGCGTCGCCGAGGACCGTACCGACGACCACGCTCTCCACGAGCTCCTCGCGCGCCACATGGTGCGCCACGTACTCCAGGTCCGCCCGCGCGACCTGCTCCGCCGCGTCCGCGTAGACGTCCAGAACCTCGACGAAGCCGCCGTGGCCGACGTCCTCGAGCGCCGCGAGGGCCTGCGCCAGCACCTCGCCCGCCGGGTTGCCCGGATAGGCGTGCCAGCCGCGGGCGGCGATCAGCTGCGCGACCGTCTTCCGCGCCTCCTCGATCCCGGCGCCCGGCTCACGGTCGTACCGCGGCACCATGCGGTTCGCCGCGACGCCCAGCACCTTGTGGACCGGCCGCTCGGGATCGTCTACCGCGACGATCACGTCACGGATCCCCGATACCGACAGGCCGCCCACGTCGAGGAGCGCCCGGATCAGGCGGAGGCGCTGTACGTGCGTCTCGCCGTACGAGGCCTGGTTCGGGCTCGTCAGCTCTCCGGCCGGCAGCAGCCCTTCCCGTACGTAGAACTTGATCGTCGGTACGGATACCCCGGTCCTTCTACTCAACTCTCCGATGCGCACCGCGTGTTCACCTTTCCGGTCCTTCAACGGCCTTGCCGACCGACACCCCCATCATAGATAGTGGTGCTATCAGATAGTGGCTAGTGCCACTATCCATACTTCCCACGGGGGGATCCGTATGTCCTCACTCAGCAGGCCCTCGTCCAACGGGCCCTCGTCCAACGGGCCCTCGTCCAACGGGCCCTCGTCCAACGGGCCCTCGTCCAACAGGCCCGCGCTCGGCACATCCGTACTCCGGCCGCTCGCCCGCCTGCACCGGCCGCTGGTCTGGTTCGCCGGCTCGATGGTCGCCCTCGCGCTCGTCTCCGCCGTCGGTCTGGTCGTCGACGACCGGATCCTGGTGGGCGTGCCGATCTGGTCGAAGCCGTTCAAGTTCTCGATCTCGTTGACCGCCTACACGCTCTCGCTGGCCTGGATGCTCTCCCTGCTCGCCCCGCGCCCCCGCGGACATCGCGTCGGCTGGTGGGCCGGGACCGTGGTCGCCGTGGCCTTGCTGATCGAGATGGTGCTCATCACCCTCCAGGTGGTCCGAGGCACCCAGAGCCACTTCAACCACACGACTCCCTTCGACAACGCCCTCTTCCAGGTCATGGGAGCCACCATCGCCATCATGTGGCTGGGCGCCCTGGTCATCGCGGTGCTCCTGCTGCGCGCCCGGATCCTCGACCGCGCCACCGCCTGGGCCGTCCGCCTCTCCTCACTCATCGCCCTCGCGGGCGCGGCCGTGGGCTTCCTGATGGCGACTCCGACCCCGGAACAGCTGGCGGTCGAGGACTCCCCGATCGTCGGGGCCCACAGCGTCGGGGTCCCGGACGGCGGCCCCTCGATGCCGCTGACCGGCTGGTCGACCACCGGCGGCGACCTGCGCATTCCGCACTTCTTCGGCATGCACGCGCTCCAGCTGCTCCCACTGCTCCTGCTCGTGCTGGCCGCCCTCGCACCCCGGTTCGCCCGTCTCGCCGACGAGCGGGTCCGCCTCCAGCTGACGCTGACGGCCTCGGGGGTCTACGCGGCGACCTTCGTCCTCCTCACCTGGCAGGCACTGCGCGGCCAGGCCCTCTTCTCACCGGACGCCGCGACGCTCACCGCGGCGTCGACGATCGCAGTGCTCGGCGCCGCCGCCACAGCACTCTCGCTCCGCGGCGCCTCCCCCGCCCCCTCCCCCACGGAGAAGGTCTCGGCATGACCGAATTCCTCTTCGAGCTGACGTTCCTCCTCGCGGCGCCCGTCTGGCTCCTGATGATCGTCGCGCCGGGCCGGCGCGTCACGGAGCGCGTCGCCGCCTCACCCCTGACGGTCCTTCCGCTGCTCGTGGTCTGGGCCGTCCTGGCCGCCCCCGTCCTGCCGGAGCTCTGGACGGCGGTCAGCAGCCCCGACATCGACTCCTTCCGCGAACTGACGGCCCTCGCGAACGGAGCGGCCGCGATCTGGGCCCAGGTCCTCGCCTGGGACCTGCTCCTCGGCCAGTGGATGTACAGGGAGGGCCGGCGCCTGGGCGTCTCCCCGTTCCTCATGGCCCCCCTGCTCCTCCTGACGATCCTCCTCTCCCCCCTGGGCCTCCCGCTCTTCCTGGCGGTCCGAGCCTGGCGGACCCGGCGGGCGGACTAGTCTCCCCACATGCGAACCTCCGACCGCGCCGCGGGCGCCGTGCTGGGCTCCGCCGTGGGCGACGCGCTGGGCGCACCCTTCGAGTTCGGGCTCGCCGGCGTGTTCCGCGAGCGCTTCCCGGACGGCGTCGGGGAGCTGTGCGGCGGAGGCGGCTGGGATCCGGGCGAGGCCACCGACGACACGCAGATGGCCGTGCTCGTCGGGGAATCTCTCATCGAGCAGGGCGGTCTCGACCTGCCGGACGTCTTCCACCGGTTCCGCCGGTGGGCGGCCTCCGACCCGAAGGACATAGGTCTCCAGACGGAGCAGGTCCTGCTCGGCGGCGATCCCTGGGACCTCGCGGCGTTCCGGCACTTCCAGGTCAACGGGCGGGCCGCCGGGAACGGTTCGCTCATGCGGGCGTCGACCTCCGCCGTCCACTTCGCCGCACGGGGCCGGTCGGCGACGATGGACGCCGGGCGGCGCATCGCGGCGCTGACGCACGGGGACGGCGCGGCCTGGGAGGGCACGGCGATCCTCCACGAACTGGTCCGGGTCGCCCTCCTCGGCGAGGACCCGCTCGCCGCGCTGCCCGCCACACTCGCCGAAGTGGCCCCCGAGCACCGGGAGCGCTGGGCGACGGTCCTGGCCCCGGCCTGGCATCCGGACGACGCGACCGAGTTCAACGGCGCGGTCTGGCCATGTCTGGGCTCGGCGGTGTGGGCGTTGCGCACCACGGACTCCTTCGAGGAGGCCCTCGGTACCGCGGTGGACCTGGGCGGCGACACCGACACGGTGGCGGCCGTGACCGGCATGCTCGCGGGCGCGGTCCACGGCCCCGCCGCCGTCCCCGCCCGCTGGACGTCGGCCCTCCACGTCCCCCTCCCCGGCTCGGCCGGCCGTGTCCTGCGCGCGGACGACCTGCGGGACCTCGCAAAGGCCCTGACCGAGCAGGGCGAAGAACGGCACCGTCGGATGACGGGACCGCTCGCTCGGTGAGAACGACCGCGGTCGGGCCCTGACCAACAGCCCTCGGCAGGATCAGGCCGGTCGCTCCCGGGCGGTCAGCTGTCGGGCCGCTTCCGGGCCTTCAGCTGGAAGAGTCGGGTCCCTTCCGGGCCGTCAGCTGGAAGAGTCGGGCCGTGTGTGGGTACGGGTGTCTCGCGGTGGTGGCGAGTTCCAGGCGCTCCAGGTCGGCGTAGTACTCCTTGTCGTATTTACGGGCGTCGTCGGTGATGTAGTCGCAGAAGGTGCGGATGCCGTAGTGCTGTACGTCCCGGCATCCGAGGCGCTGGAGGACCGGGGTGACCTCCTCCGCCGTGTGGAGCGTCAGCTCCGAGTCGAACATCCCGCTCCGGAGCCGGTCGCTGTCGAGTGCGGCCAACGCCGCCGCAGGGTCCGTCTCCCGGACGGCGACGTTCAAGGCCGCCGAGTGCCGGTTGATCGCCATCACGGAGAACAGCCCTCCGCCCTTCAGCGGCGCGAGCGCCCCGGCCAGGGTGCCCGGCATGTCGTCCACGTACGCGAGGAGGTTGTGACACAGCACCACATCGAACTCACCGGCCACCAGGTCGGCCGGCAGGTCGGTCACGTCGGCACGGACGCAGGCGATCCGCTCCGACAGGCCGCCCTCCGCTGCGCGTTCGGCCGCGGCGGCGAGCATGGCCGGCGCGTAGTCGACGATCGTGACGTGGTGTCCCCGGGCGGCCAGGCGCAGCGCGTCACCACCGTCGCCGCCCGCGAGGTCGAGCACCCGCAGGGGCCCTCCGCCGTCGGGACCGTCCACGTGCCGCATCAGGTTCGCCTCGGCGAGCGTGTAACGGAGGCGGCCCCAGGGGGCCTCCTGCCACTCCTGCCAGGTCGTCATCGCGGTGTCGAACTTCTGCGAGTTTTCTGACATCCGGTGACGATAGCCGCCTCCCAGGACCGGACGTCAGTTGCGGGCCCGGACCGTGGCGAGGACCTCGCGGTCCGGCTGGAGGGTGAGGCTCGGGACCGGGCGTATGTCCTCGGTGGTGACGTCCAGGTGGTAGCGGCGGGCGAGGACGGCCAGCACCAGGACGGCCTCGACGAGGGCGAAGCGGGTCCCCAGGCAGACGCGGGGCCCGCCACCGAAGGGGAACCAGGCGTACTCCGGTATCTGCTCGGCCGGTTCGCCGTCCTCGGTGGTGAGCCACCGCTCGGGCCGGAAGGCCTCGGCGTCGCCGTACCAGCGGGGGTCGCGCTGGGTGGCCCACTGGCTGGACCAGACGCGGGTGCCGACGGGGACGGGCGCGCCGCCGAGAGTGGCGCCCTCCTTCGCGATGCCGGTGATGAGCCAGATCGTCGGGTAGAGACGGAGGGTCTCCTTGACGACGGCCTGGGCGTAGGGAAGGGAGGCGTAGTCGTCGTAGCCGGGCTCATGGTCGGCGAGGACCCGGTCGAGCTCCTCCGCGAGGGCGTCACGGACCTGCGGATTGCGGGCGAGCAGGTGCCAGGCCCAGACGAGCGTCGAACTGGTCGTCTCGTGGCCCCCGATGTAGAGCGTGACGGTCTCGTCCCGGATCTCCTGGTCGGAGAGCCGGGCACCGGTCTCGTCCCGGGCGGCGAGAAGGCGGCTGAGCAGGTCGGGGCGCTCGGTGTCGCCGTCGCGGTGGCGGGAGACGACGCGGGTGACCTCGGCGTCGATGACGGCGGTGGCTCGCTTGATCCGGGCGCGCCCTGGCGTGGGGACCCAGTCGGGCAGGAGCGCCCCGATGCCGCTGAACTCGGCGCCGATCTCGTGCTGGGCGACGTCCATGGCCTTGCCGATGGCCTCGGCGTCCGCGGCGGTGTCGACGCCGAAGATGGTACGGACGGCGATGAGTTGGGTGAGGGCGGCCATCTCCTTCTTGATGTCGACGCGCTGCCCGTCGCTCCACCGGTCGGCGAGCGCGACAGCGCACTCCGACATGGTCGCCGCGTACGAGCGGACCTGCTTGGGGCGGACGGAGGGCTGGACGAGGGAGCGCTTGCGCCGCCAGTCGGCGCCCTTGGCGACCACCACCCCGTTCCCGAGGAGCGTGCGGAAGGCGACGCCGAGGTCGGGCTGGTCGAAGGTGCGCTCGACCTCGGTGAGGAGTTCGCCGACGGTGTCCGGGTGGGCGATGAAGAGGGCGGGGCCGCGGCCGAAGCGCCAGCGGACGAAGTCGCCGCGCTCCCGCAGCTGTTCGAAGAAGGCGAGCGGGTCCTTGCCGAAGGCGGGCAGGTTCCCGAGGAGGGGTACCCCTCGGGGGCCGTCGACGATGCCCGGTGTCGGCCGTGCCGTGTCGCCGCTTGCCGTCCCGGCGTCCTGACCGGCTTGCGTGGTCATGTGCGTCCCCTCCCCAACTGGCCTTCCCCCTGTGCGAGTCCATGCAAGCGGAAGGGTCGACCCGGCGCCACCCCTGTGGACAACGACCTGTGGACAACCATGCGCACAGGGGGTGGAACGGTCAGCGCCCGTGGCGTGAACGCCACGAGCACTGACCGAAAGAGGACCGTAAGGAAACCGGAAGGGAACCGGACGAGACCTGACGACGGGACCGGAAGGGGCCCGAACCGTCAGCCCACCGAGCTGTAGGCCACGACCCCCCGCAACAGCGATTCGACGGCCTTGCGGGCGTTCTTGGAGACCGTGCTGTTCTCCTTGGGCGCCGCGGCGGCGATCTGTCCGAGGACGTCGATGACCTGCTTGCACCAGCGGACGAAGTCGCCGGCGGGCATCTCCGCCTCGCGGAGCACCTCGTCGAGGCTCTTGTCGGAGGCCCACTGGTAGGCGGCCCAGGCGAAGCCGAGGTCGGGCTCGCGCTGACCGACGCCTTCCGCCTGATTGATCTTGAACTCTTCCTCAAGGGCGTCGAGGCGCCCCCAGATCCGGACCATCTCGCCGAGCGCCGCCTTGGCGTTGCCCGTGGGCAGCTTCGGCGCGACGGCGTCGTCGGCCTGGCGCGATTCGAACACCAACGCCGAGACACAGGCGGCCAGTTCGGGCGGAGTGAGCCCCTCCCAGACACCGTCCCGGAGGCACTCGCTCGCCAGCAGGTCGAGCTCGCCGTAGAGCCGGGCGAGCCGCTTGCCGTTCTCCGTGACCTCGTTGCCCCGCAGGTAGTCGAGCTCGGTGAGGAGCGCGACGATCCGGTCGAAGGTCCGGGCGATGGTGTTGGTACGGCCCTCGATGCGCCGCTCCAGCTGCTGCGTGTCGCGCTGGAGCCGGTGGTAGCGCTCGGCCCAGCGGGCGTGGTCCTCGCGCTCGTCGCAGCCGTGGCAGGGATGGGCACGGAGCGCGGAGCGCAGCCGGGCGATCTCACGGTCGTCGGCGGCGGCCGCGCGCTGCTTGTGGTGCCGCTCGGGGTTGATGTGCCCGGCCTTGGTCCGCAGCGCGGTGGCGAGGTCCCTGCGGGACTGCGGGGAGCGGGGGTTGAAGGACTTGGGGATCCTCATGCGGTCGAGCGCCTCGACGGGGACCGGGAAGTCGATGGAGGCGAGCCTCTTGACCTGCCGCTCGGCGGTGAGGACGAGGGGCCGGGGTCCGTCGTGCTGCTCGAAGCCGCGGTGGCCGTTCGTCCGGCCCGCGGGGATGCCGGGGTCGAGGACGAGGGCGAGGCCCGCGAACTTGCCGGTGGGGACGTGGATGACGTCGCCCGGCTTGAGCTTCTCCAGCGATCCCGCGGCCTGGGCACGCCGCTGGGCGGCGCCCTGCCGGGCCAGTTCCGTCTCGCGGTCCTTGAGGTCGCGGCGGAGCCGCGCGTACTCCTCGAAGTCGCCGAGGTGGCAGGTCATGCCCTCGCGGTAGCCCTCCAGGCCCTCCTCGTTCTTCTGTACCTGGCGCGAGATGCCCACGACCGAGCGGTCGGCCTGGAACTGCGCGAAGGAGGTCTCGAGGAGCTCGCGGGAGCGGTGGCGGCCGAACTGGTCGACGAGGTTGACCGCCATGTTGTACGAGGGGCGGAAGCTGGAGCGCAGCGGGTACGTACGCGTGCCGGCGAGTCCGGCGAGGTGGCCCGGGTCGAAGCCGCGCTGCCAGAGGACGACGGCGTGGCCCTCGACGTCGATGCCGCGGCGGCCGGCACGGCCGGTGAGCTGCGTGTACTCGCCGGGCGTGATGTCGGCGTGCTGCTCGCCGTTCCACTTGACGAGCTTCTCCAGGATGACGGAACGCGCGGGCATGTTGATGCCGAGGGCGAGGGTCTCCGTGGCGAAGACGGCCTTCACGAGGCCGCGGACGAAGAGCTCTTCGACGACCTCCTTGAAGGTGGGGAGCATGCCGGCGTGATGGGCGGCGATGCCGCGCTCCAGTGCTTCGAGCCACTCGTAGTAGCCGAGGACGTGGAGGTCCTCGCTGGGGATGGAGGCGGTCCGCTCCTCGACGATCTCGCGGACGCGCAGCCGTCCCTCTTCGTTGTTGAGGCGGAGTCCGGCGTGGAGGCACTGCTGGACGGCGGCCTCGCAGCCGGCGCGGCTGAAGATGAAGGTGATGGCGGGCAGGAGCCCCTCGGCGTCGAGGCGCTCGATGACCTCGGGCCGGCCGGGGGTCCAGATCCGGGAGCGCTGGCGCCGCTCGCGCTCGCGGTCCGCCTCGCGGATCATCTTGCCGCGGCGTCGGTCACGCGGGTTGTACGTGGAGTTCTCGGTGCGGGCGAGACGGACGAGGTCGGGGTTGACCTCGCGACGGGAGGAGCCGCGGCCACCGTGGTCCGTCTCCTCCTCGAAGAGGTCGTACATCCGGCGTCCCGCCAGGACGTGCTGCCAGAGAGGCACGGGACGGCTCTCGGAGACGATGACCTCGGTGTCGCCGCGGACGGTGTCGAGCCAGTCGCCGAACTCCTCGGCGTTCGACACGGTCGCGGAGAGTGACACGAGCGTGACGGACTCGGGGAGGTGGATGATCACTTCCTCCCAGACGGCGCCACGGAAGCGGTCGGAGAGGTAGTGCACCTCGTCCATGACGACGTAGCCGAGGCCGGAGAGGGCCTGGGACCCCGCGTACAGCATGTTGCGGAGGACTTCGGTCGTCATGACGACGATCGGGGCGTCGCCGTTGACACTGTTGTCGCCGGTGAGCAGGCCGACCTTGTCGGCGCCGTACCGCTTGACGAGGTCGGCGTACTTCTGGTTCGACAGCGCCTTGATGGGTGTCGTGTAGAAGCACTTGCGGCCCTGGCTCAGGGCGAGGTGGACGGCGAACTCACCGACGATGGTCTTTCCGGAGCCCGTTGGCGCGGCGACGAGCACGCCCTTGCCCGCTTCGAGGGCCTTGCACGCCTCGATCTGGAAGGGGTCCAGGTCGAACTCGTACATCTCGCGGAAGGGGGCCAGTGCGGTGCGCTGCTCGGCGTTTCGGGCGCGGGCGGCTGCGTACGCTTCGGCTGGTGTGAGGTCCTCTGTCATCTTGTTCTCGAGCCTACCCGCCACCTCTGACAGTGACGCGATCTTTATCGGGGCAATGCTCCCGGGGCCACCGGAGGGGCTGAGGGCGCCGGAGGAGCCGGGGGCGCCAGGACGCGCAGGGCGCCGGGTGCGCACTCCACCGTGAGGGGCAGCGGACCGAGGGGCTCGCCGTCGGCGTAGCCGGTGATGCCCGGGGCGTCGAGCGTGAGGGAGCGGACACGGTACGTGGTGACCTTCGGGTGGTCGAGGTGTGTGCCGCGGTAGACGCGGGGGAACACCTTGATCAGGGTGGCGCGGGAACAGTCGCCGACGACGGTGACGTCGAGGAGTCCGTCGTCGGTCCGGGCGTCGGCGCAGATCCGCATGCCGCCGCCGTAGGACGTGCCGTTGCCGACGGCGACCAGGGTCGCGTCGGTCTCGACGACCCGCCCGTCGTCGAGGGTCAGCCGGTAGGGCACGGGCCGGAAGGCCGCGAGCTCGGCGAGGACGGCGAGGTCGTACTTGAAGCGCCCGACGGGAAGGCGCATGCGGTTCCCGCGGTCGTTCACACGGGAGTCGAAGCCGGACGCGAGGACGGTGCCGAACCAACGGGCGGTGGAGGCCCCGGTGATCCGCCCGAGGTCCATCGCGTGGTCGCCACCACCCTTGAGGAGCTCGGCGGTGACGCGGGCGACGGCGGCCGGGTCGCGGACCGGCAGGCCGAGGGTGCGGGCGAAGTCGTTGCCCGTGCCGACGGCGATGACCCCGAGGGGTGTCCGGGTCCCCGCGACCGCCTGGAGGGCGAGGGAGATCATGCCGTCGCCACCGACGGCGACGAGGGCACCGGTCCCGGCGGTGACGGCCTCGCGGGCGCGCCGCAGCGCGTCGTCGGCGTCGTACCCGAGGAGGGTCCGGACCGAGAATCCGGCGTCCCTCAGGACCTGGGCGGCGGGCTGCGCGGCGTGGGCGCCCCGGCCGCGGCCGGCGGTGGGGTTGACGAAAAGGGTGATGTCGCTGGTCATGCGGAGGTCCCCCCGGACGGAGTCTGGGGGGACCTTACAAGGTCAGGTGATGTCGTCGTAACCGTTGACCCGGTGGGCGGCAGTTCCCCCGGTCTCCCCCGGGCCGGTGGCCTGCTCGGGCAAGGCCCGCGCGGCTCCGACGGGCTCGATCGCGCCGACCGCCTCGGGCGTGAGGTCGAGCTCGGAGGCCTCGTCGTCGTCGAGTGCGGCGTCGGGGTTGTTGCGCTTGCGGCGACGGTCGTTCAGGAGCGAGAAGCCGACGGCCCCGAAGTACAGGATCGTGATCGGTCCCGCGAGGGCGATCATGCCGATCGGGTCGGTGGTGGGGGTGATGACGGCGCCGAAGACGAAGACGCCCATGATCACGCCACGCCACCAGCCGGCCATGCGGCGACCGGTGAGGACCCCGGTGAGGTTGAGCATCACCAGGACGAGCGGGAGCTCGAAGGCGAGGCCGAAGACGAGCACCATGCGCAGGGTGAAGTCGAGGACGTCGCCGAGCGAGAGGATGTTCGCGGAACCACTGGGCGTGAGGCTGATGAGGACCTTCACGCTGATGGGGAGGATCAGGTACGCGAGGTAGGCGCCGGCGGAGAAGAGCGGCACGGCCGCGCCGACGAACGCGTACGTGTACTTCTTCTCGCTCTTGTGGAGGCCGGGCGCGACGAACGCCCACAGCTGGTACAGCCAGACCGGGCTCGCGACGACGAGACCCACCGTCAGGGACAGCTGGATCGTCGTGCTGAAGGGGGCCATCAGCGTGTTGAAGGAGACGATGGCGCAGTTTCCGCCGTCACTGGTGACGCCCTTGGCGCAGGTGGGCACCGATTGCGTCAGGAACTGCATGAGCTCCTCGCTGTACACGAGGGCCACGATCGTCACCACTGCGACGGCGAGGAGACCCTTCGCCAGTCGGTTGCGGAGTTCACGCAGGTGCTCCACGAGGGGCATCCGGCCCTCGGGATCCTTCTCCTGCTTGCGGGCAGACTTGGGCAACCCACGTCCTCATCTCGTGCGGCAGCCGCCGCACGGTGCGGCGGCCGCGGCGGACCGGGTCAGCGCTTGGTGGTGTCCGAGGGCTCGGTCACGGGACGCGAGCTGGTCACGTCTCCGGGAGCGGCCTGGATGGTGCGCGGCGCGGGCTGCTGGTCCTGCGCTCCGGTTCCGGCCTGCGGCGGGTCGGCGGGGGCGCTCTGCTGGTCGTCCGACTTCATCGCCTTGGCCTCGCTCTTGAGGATGCGGGCCGACTTGCCCAGCGAGCGGGCCATGTCCGGGAGCTTCTTGGCGCCGAACAGGAGAATGATGACGACGAGGATGAGAATGATCTCGGTGGGGCCGAGCCTACCCATAGCTGTTTACCTTCTTCACCGAGGCGACATGGAGTGCGTGCCCGGCGGGTCGGACAAGCGTCCGGCCACCGCGCTGCCTGCGATCGTAACCCGCAGGAGTAAACGCGAGGCAATGCCCGTGCATACTCCGGATTGCGTCCCGCGTGCCCGGGCCGAGGCCCTTTCGTGCAGCGTACGGCACCGACTCACCGCAGTGACTCGCCGGTTCGGGCCAGTCCCTCGGCGGCCGTTTCGAGCTCTTCGGCGGCCTGGGTGATCCGCTCTGTGGTGCGGGCCACTTGACGGCCGAGGCGCTGGACCTCCAGGAAGACCTTGATGCCGAGGACACCGAGGACGGCGATGCCGAGGAAGCCGAGGGCGATGGCGAGCATGGGCCAGAACATGGGCAGAGCCTAGACCTTGAGCGGGTACGGGTCGTTCAGACGGTGGTGTGGAGGCGCAGGGTGCGGACGCCGCCGCCGGTGAGGAGCTCGACGATGCGCTCACCCGCGGGCTTGCGGACGGAGCTGCCGCACTCGGGGCAGGTGAAGGAGTAGAAGGTGGTGCGGCGGCTGGCGCCGATGGCGAGGCGCAGGGCGCTCGCGGAGAGTTCGAAGCGGGCCCGGCAGTCGGGGCAGGCTGCCTTGAAGAGGACTGGGGCCATCGTCGCGGCAAGACCATGCATGACGGACATCTCCCTCATTTCTCTACGGCGTCGACCGGGCGGCCACCCGGTCGCCGACGGCTGGGCGACCCGGTGGGCGACCGGATGGGCACATCAGGTGGGCGACCGAGTGGGCAACCACGTCAGCAACAGCGTCCACGGAGCGGAACTCGTCACACACCCTCGTACGCGGCGAGGGCCGCGGCGGCCGCCTCACGGGCGCTGACGGCGAGCTCACGCGGCGCGACGATCCGCCCGTCACTGCCCAGCCGGAGGCCGAGCCTGCGCAGCGAGGCGGGGTCCGGCGTCCGCAGGGTGATCCGCAGGCCGCCGTCGGGCAGTTCCTCGGCCCGGTCGTGCGGGTAGTACTCGGCGACCCACCGGCCGCCGGGGCCGACCTCGACCACGACCTCGGGGTCGTCGGCGGAGGGCTGGACCAGGCCCTCGGAGAGGTCGCGCAGCTCCAGCTCCGGCGGCGCGGCGTGCTCGTCGAGGAGCCGGATCTCGACGACCCGGTCGAGGCGGAAGGTGCGGCGCGCCTCGGAGAGCCGGCACCACGCCTCCATGTAGGTGTGGCCGACGGCGAAGAGCCGGATCGGGTCGACCTCGCGCTCGGTGAGCTCGTCGCGCGCGGGCGAGTAGTAGCGCACCCACAGCCGTCGGCGCTCGGAGATGGCCCGGTCGACCTCGGCGAAGACGCCGCCCTCGGACTCGAAGGTGACCGAGAGCCGGGAGCTGGCCCCGGCGGCCTCGCCGGCCGCGGCCTCCAGCTTGGCGGTGGCGCGGACCAGGGCGTCCCGGTCGCTCTCGCGGAGCCCGGGCAGGGTGGCGACGGCGCGGGCGGCCACGAGCAGGGCGGTCGCCTCGTCGGCCGCGAGCCGCAGCGGCTCGGCGACGTCGTCGGGGTTGTGCCACCAGATCCGGTCGCCGTCGGTGTCGATGTCGAGCAGATCGCCGCCCCGGAAGCTGGTGCCGCACATGGGCAGCACGTCCAGGTCGGAGATCAGCTCGTCCTCGGTGATGCCGAAGGCGCGCGCCACGTCGGCGACGTGGGCGCCGGGGCGCTCACGGAGATAGGTGACGAGGGACAGCATCCGCCTCGTCTGGTCGATCGCGTTGGCAGCCATGCGGTACGTCTCCCCCTCAGCCCTTGGCCACGGCGCGCAGCCGGTCCACTACATCCGCCCGCAGATCGGCGGGTTCCCGTACGACGACGTCCGGGCCGAACTCGACGAGCCAGGCGTCGAGGCCGTGGCCGTACGGGATCTCCAGCTCGTCCCAGCCGTCGGGGCCCACCTCCACGGACTTGGCGCGGGCTCGCAGCGGGTAGCCGCAGCCCGCGCGCAGCCGGATCCGGGCGGAGCGGGTGGCGGTCTCGCCGGCCCAGCTCTCGACGGTCTCGCGGACGGTGACGACGTCGGGCACGGGCACGGTGAAGGCGCCGGCCCGGGAGCGGACCTTGCCGGTGATCCGGGAGAGGCGGAAGACGCGCTCGGCGCCCCGGTCCCGGTCCCAGCCCGCGAGGTACCAGTGGCCGCGCCAGCACTCGAGGGTCCAGGGCTCGACCTGGCGGGTCTCGGGGCGGGCGGCGTTGGCCTTGCGGTAGTCGAAGGCGACGGTCCGGCGGTCGCGGCAGGCCAGCATGAGGGGCTCGAAAGCGGCCTCGTGCACCGGGATGCGGGGTTCGAGGGCGCTGGGCTGGACGTCGTACGAGTCCTCCGCCTCGGGCATGCCGGCGGCGCGGAGCTTCTGCAGGGCGCCGCTGGCGGCTCCCGCGAGCCGGGCCTGCTGCCACACCTTGGCGGCGAGGCCGAGTGCGGCGGCCTCCTCGGCGTCGAGGGTGATCGCCGGGAGGCGGTTGGAGTCGCGGCGGGCGAGGTAGCCGGTCTCGCCCTCCAGGTTCTCGACGGTCTCGATGACGAGGCCGAGCTCGCGCAGGTCGTCCTTGTCGCGCTCGAACATCCGGTTGAAGGCGTCGTCCCCGCTCGCTTCGAGGTAGGCCTCGATGGAGCCGCGGAGTTCCCGCTTGCTCAGCGGCCGGCGCGTCCCGAGCAGACACAGCGCGAGATTCATCAGCCGCTCGGACTTGGCAATCGCCATCGACGCCCCGCACCTCATCTACCGGATCCACTTGTCGGACGTCCGACCGTACCGCCCCGGAGTGTCGGGGCAAAAGCCGAGGCCCCCGCCACGGGTGGCGGGGGCCTCGGAGGACCGTTACCGGTCGGGCACGACCGATCAGACGGCGACCAGGTCGCAGACGAAGATCAGCGTCTCGCCCGGAGCGATCTTGCCGCCGGCGCCACGGTCGCCGTAGGCGAGGTGGGCGGGGATGATCAGCTCACGACGGCCGCCGACCTTCATGCCCTGGATGCCCTGGTCCCAGCCGGAGATGACCTGGCCGGCGCCGAGCCGGAACGGGAGCGGCTCGCCGCGGTTCCAGGAGGAGTCGAACTCCTCGCCGGTGGAGAAGGCGACGCCCACGTAGTGGACGAGGACGTTGGCGCCGGCCTTGGCCTCGGCGCCGTCGCCCTCCCAGATGTCCCTGATCTTCAGGTCCGCCGGCGGCTCGCCGCCCGGGAAGTCGACCTCGGGCTTCTCGATGCTCACTGAACTGCTCCTCATACTGATGAACTGCGTGATCGGGACAGTCTTACATCTTCGTCAGGATGTCCACGGCGAACACCAGCGTGGATCCCTTCGGGATGCCCTGCTTCTCCTCGTTGCCGAACGCCTCGGACGGCGGGGCGACGATGAGGACACGGCTGCCGACCTTCTTGCCGACGAGGCCGTTCTTGAGGCCCTTCAGCGTGAGCTGCGCGAGCGGGAAGTTCGCGGGCTTGCCGGTGGTGTAGGTCGAGTCGAAGACCTTGCCGTCCTTCCAGAGGGCGGCGACGTAGTTCACGACGACCGTGTCGGTCTCCTTGACGACCTCGCCCTTGGACTCGAGCACGTAGTTCGAGACGAGCTTGGTCGGCGGGGCGACCTTGGGGACGGTCAGCGAGGGCGCCTTGCCGTCGGTGTTCGTCCCGACCTTCGGCAGGTCCTTGTTGTCCTGCGCGACCGGCGTGCCGGTGGCGGACTTCGGGATCGTGACGGACTTCAGGATGTCCACGACGAAGACGAGGGTGGCGTTGGGCTTGATGTCGCCCTGGCCCTGCGCCCCGTAGCCGAGCTCCGGCGGGATGCCGATCTCGATGCGGCTGCCGACCTTCTGGCCCTCAAGGCCCTGGTCCCAGCCCTTGATGACCGCGCCGGCGCCGAGGGTCAGGTCGAACGGCTGACCGCGGTCGAAGCTGTTGTCGAAGGGGGTGGTGGAGTCCCAGGCCTGGCCCAGGTAGTTCACCTGGAGCGCGTCGCCCTTCTTCGTCACCGCGCCGTCACCCTCGCTGATGACGTTGACCTTCAGTTCCTTGGGCGGGTCACCCTCGCCCTTGGAGAGGGTCGGCTTCTCACCGAACTTGGCCCCCGCGGTGATGGCGGGCAGCCCGTTCTTCATCGAAGCGGAATCGGAGCCCTTGTCGTCGCTGCCGCACGCCGCTGTCGAGAGCAGCAGCAGCGGGACGACGAGAAGGCCGGCAAGTCGGCGCACGTGTTCCTCAGATCTCAGACGGCACAGTAGTTGTGCCGACACTCTAGGGGACCCTCCTGTCACGTCGAGGGCCCCGCACGCCAAACGTGCGGGGCCCTGGGACTCGTACGCGCCGGTCCTACATTCCGGCGATCAGCTTTTCGACGCGGTCGTCGACGGAGCGGAACGGGTCCTTGCACAACACGGTCCGCTGTGCCTGGTCGTTGAGCTTCAGGTGGACCCAGTCGACGGTGAAGTCCCGGCGCTGCTCCTGCGCGCGGCGGATGAAGTCGCCGCGGAGCCGTGCCCTGGTGGTCTGCGGGGGCACCGACTTGCCCTCGAAGATCTTCATGTCGTTGCAGATCCGGGCCGCCTGCCCGTTCTTCTGCAGCAGGTAGTAGAGCCCGCGGCGGCGGTGGATGTCGTGGTACGCGAGGTCTATCTGCGCGACCCGCGGGTTCGACATGGTCATGTTGTGCTTGGCTCGGTACCGCTCGATGAGCCGGTGCTTCATGACCCAGTCGATCTCGGTCTCGATGCGGTCGAGGCGCTCGCTCTCGATGGCGTCGAGCGTACGGCCCCACAGCTCCAGGACCTGCGCGACGGTGCCGGTGCGGATCCCGCGCCGGTCGACGAAGTCGACGGCCTTCTCGTAGTACTCGCGCTGGACCTCCAGGGCGGAGGCCTCGCGGCCGCTGGCGAGCCGGACCTTGCGCTGGCCGGTGATGTCGTGGCTGACCTCGCGGATCGCCCGGATGGGGTTCTCCAGGGTCAGGTCGCGCATCACGGTGCCGGCCTCGATCATGCGGAGCACCAGGTCGGTGGCGCCGACCTTGAGCAGCATGGTCGTCTCGGACATGTTCGAGTCGCCGACGATGACGTGAAGGCGGCGGTAGCGCTCGGCGTCGGCGTGCGGCTCGTCCCGGGTGTTGATGATGGGCCGGGAGCGTGTCGTGGCGGAGCTGACGCCCTCCCAGATGTGCTCGGCACGCTGGGAGACGCAGAAGACCGCGCCGCGCGGGGTCTGGAGGACCTTTCCCGCACCGCAGATCAGCTGCCGGGTGACGAGGAAGGGAATGAGGATGTCCGCGAGCCGGGAGAACTCCCCGTGGCGGGCGACGAGATAGTTCTCGTGGCAGCCGTAGGAGTTTCCGGCCGAGTCGGTGTTGTTCTTGAAGAGATAGACGTCGCCCGCGATTCCCTCCTCGTGCAGGCGGCGTTCGGCGTCGACCAGCAGGCCCTCGAGAATGCGCTCGCCGGCCTTGTCGTGGGTGACCAGTTCGGTCACGTCGTCACATTCCGGTGTGGCATATTCCGGATGCGAACCCACGTCCAGGTACAGGCGGGCGCCGTTCCGCAGGAAGACATTGCTACTGCGGCCCCATGACACGACACGGCGGAAGAGGTAGCGCGCCACTTCGTCAGGAGACAGTCGGCGCTGTCCCCTGAACGTGCACGTGACGCCGTACTCGTTCTCCAGCCCGAAAATGCGGCGGTCCATGTCTGAACATTACGCCTGACGGCGTGTGATGAAACCGGGTTGGGCGTTCCCGTTTCGATCATTTTCCGATCAGTGCGCGTTCTTTTCCGTATGTACGGGGGTGGGGCCGCCCGCGCTGACGGCGTGTCGCGCGTCGTACCCGGCCGGGGCCTCGGGTGCGTCGAGGACGCGGCCCGTGGCGAGGAGCACGAGCAGGGCGACGACACCACCCACTCCGGCGACGGCGAATCCGGTGACGGTCCCGGCGAGTTCGACGGCGGGTCCCGCGACCGCGGAGCCGAGGGCCGAACCGACGCCGAACGTCGTGACGAGCCAGGAGAAGGCCTCGGTGACGGTGCCGGCCGGGGCGTGCCGGTCGACGACGATGAACGCGCAGGCGAGCACCGGGGCGAGGAACACGCCGGAGAGGACCGCGAGGCCAGTCATGGCGACCGGGCCGGGGGTCAGGGTGAGCGGCAGGTAGCAGAGCGCGAGGAGCAGGACGAGGACCCGCAGCCGCTTCTCGGGCGTGCCGGCCCACGGCCGGGCGCCGTAGGCGACGCCGCCGAGGAGGGCGCCGAGGCCGAGGGCGGCCATCAGCCAGCCGTAGACGGAGGGGGTGCCCAGGTCGTCGGCGTAGGAGACGGCGGCGACGGTGATGGAGCCCAGGGCGAGGCCGACGAAGAAGAAGGAGCCGAGGAGGGCCAGGAGGCCGGGCGAGCGCAGTGCGCCCAGCCAGTGGGCCTCGCGGGGCGCCGAGCGCCAGGTGCGGGAGGGCTCGGAGAGGACGACGGCGAGGGCGCCGAGGACGCCGAGGACGTTGATGACGAGGAGGGCCGCGGCGGGCGACCGGAGCGAGACGAGGAGCGTCAGCAGGAGGGGCCCGACGGTGAACATGACCTCCTGGGCGACCGCGTCGAGCGCGTAGGCGCGGTGCACCCGGTCCTCACGGCCGAGGACGCTCGGCCAGAGGGCCCGCAGCCCGCCCTCCAGGGGCGGGGTGAAGAGGCCGGCGAGGACGACGGCCGCGTAGGCGAGGGCGAGGTTCCCGATGCCGGTGAAGGCCAGCAGGACCATGCCGAGGGCGGAGAGGACCGCGGCGGGCAGCTGGACGCGCGGCTGGCCCTTGAGGTCGACGGCGCGGCCGAGGAGGGGCTGGCCGACGGCGGTCGCGACGCCGTAGGCGGCGATGAGGCCGCCGGCGAGCGTGTAACTGCCGCCCTGGTCGCGCACGAAGAGGGTGAGGGCGATGGGGCCGGTGCCGTTGGGCAGCCGCCCGACGAGCGTGCCCGCGAGCAGCCGGGCCGCGTGCGGTGCCCGGAGTATGTCGAGATAGCCGCCGTGTGCCGTGGCCTCGGTGGCCATGTCGGTCTCCCCTCACCCTCGGACCCCGCCGAGGTTTTACGTATAACGTCCGGCATCATACGTACCACGTCGGCGGTCCGCGGGTCCACCCCTCGTCCTGGTCACGACGGGGTAGTGTCCGGAGCCCACCCGACGTACCGAAGCACCTGGGGCCACCTGGCGCCGCGGTGCGTACCGTGACCCGTCCGACGCGGAGGCTTGTGTGCAGACCCCGGAGCCGCTCGGCGGCACGCGCCCGACCAGCCGGGACGTCGCCCGGGTCGCGGGCGTCTCCCAGGCCACTGTGTCGCTCGTCCTCGGCGACAAGTGGCGCGGGCGCGTCTCCGAGCGGACGGCCGACGCGGTGCGGGAGGCGGCGCGGAGCCTCGGCTACCGCCCCAACCTCGCCGCCCGCAACCTCCGCCTCGGCCACACCCGCACGGCGCTCCTCGTCGTCCCGGC
The DNA here is from genome assembly GCF_053607625.1 of Streptomyces sp. NPDC055103. Classification (NCBI taxonomy): domain Bacteria; kingdom Bacillati; phylum Actinomycetota; class Actinomycetes; order Kitasatosporales; family Streptomycetaceae; genus Streptomyces; species Streptomyces sp. NPDC055103. Next base: position 11,955 of record NZ_JBSGTX010000011.1, on the reverse strand, counting down.
GCTCACCAACGAGTTCTTCGCCCGCGTCTACACGGGCGCGGCGACCGTCGCCGCCCGGCACGGCTTCGGCGTGGTCCTGTACCCCTCCCCCGACGGCGTCGGCCCGGCCAAGGACCCGTTCGCCTCGGCCCGCGCCGCCCTCGACGGGGTCATCGCCTCCTCGATGGCCTCGGACGCACTCAAGGCCTTCCGGGGCACCGACCTGCCCCTGGTCATGCTCGACAGCGACCCCGCCGATTCCGCCGCCGCCGCGCACGTCAACCTCGACATCGCGGACGGCATGCGTCAGGTCACCGGTCACCTGCTCTCCCTCGGCCACCGGCGCTTCGTCCATCTCGCCTCGGCCGTGCCGTCCTGGACCTTCGACGTCCGGGCCGCGGCGCTCGCCGAGGCCCTCGCCGACGCGTCGGTACGGACCGTCCGCGCGCCCCTGGACGTGCACGGCGCCATGGCCGCCACCGAGCGCGCCCTCGCCGCGCCCGGCCCACGCCCCACGGCCCTCGTGTGCGACGACGACATCCTCGCGGCGGGCGCCTGCAAGGCCCTGCGACGCCTGGGACTGCGGGTCCCCGAGGACGTCTCGGTCACCGGCTTCGACGACCTCGCGCTCGCGACCGCCGTCGAACCGGAGCTGACCACGGTCGCCCTGCCCGCCGAGCGCATCGGGGAGCGGGGCATGGCGGCCCTCCTGGCTGTCCTCGCGGGCGAACCGCCGCGCCCGGACGACCTCCCGGTCACCCTGGTCCCCCGCGGCTCCTCGGGGCCCGCACCGACGGCCTGAGGCCCGGGACGGACGCGCCGGCTCCGGCCGCACGGACGCCGAGGGGCCCCGGTCCGCTCGCGCGCACCGGGGCCCCTCGGGCAGGACTCGGGAGGATCCCGGGCCCGTCTACTCCTCGGGCGCCTCGTCCGAGGGCTCGTCCGTCTTCGCGATGGCCGCGTTGTCCGCCTCCAGGAGGCGCGAGAGCTGCCGGCCGACGATCCGCTTGAACTTGCGCTGCTGCGGGCGCGTACGGTCCAGGACCGCCACCTCGAGGCGCTCCGCGGGGATCTCCCGCTCGCTGCCGTTGGTGTCCCGCGAGAGCGCCTGCACGGCCAGCTTCAGGGCCTCGGCCAGGGACATGCCGTCCCGGTGGCGCTGGTCCAGGAAGGAGCCGATCTGCTCCGCGTTGCCGCCGACCGCGACCGAGCCGTGCTCGTCCACGATCGAGCCGTCGTGGGGCAGCCGGTAGATCTGGTCGCCCTCCGGCTCGGCGCCGACCTCGGCGACGACCAGCTCCACCTCGTACGGCTTCTCGCCCGCGCTGGAGAAGATCGTGCCCAGCGTCTGCGCGTAGACGTTGGCCAGGCCGCGCGCGGTGACGTCGTCCCGGTCGTAGGTGTAGCCCCGCAGGTCGGCGTACCGCACGCCGCCGATGCGGAGGTTCTCGTACTCGTTGTACTTGCCGGCGGCGGCGAAGCCGATCCGGTCGTAGATCTCGCTGAACTTGTGCAGTGCGCGCGACGGGTTCTCGCCGACGAAGACGATGCCGTCGGTGTACTGGAGGACGACGAGGCTGCGGCCTCGGGCGATGCCCTTGCGGGCGTACTCCGCCCGGTCGGCCATGGCCTGCTGGGGTGAGACGTAGAACGGAGTGGACACCGGCGGTCCGTCCCTTTCTTCTGGGCTTCTACAGAGCGACGAGTGGTCAGAGCAGGGCGGCGCGCGGCCCGTCGGGCTGCGCGAGGCGCCCGTCGGTGACCGCCCGGGCCAGCCCGGAGGACTCGGCGTCGGTGAGCCTGCGGAAACCCTCCTCGGTGATGACGGTGACGAGTGGGAAGATCCGGCGGGCCATGTCGGGGCCGCCGGTCGCCGAGTCGTCGTCCGCCGCATCGTAGAGCGCCTGCACGACCAGGGTCGTGGCCTGCTGCTCGGTGAGGTCGGACCGGTAGAGCTTCTTCATCGACCCGCGCGCGAAGATCGAACCGGAGCCGGTGGCCGCGAAGCCCTGCTCCTCGGACCGACCGCCGGTGACGTCGTAGGAGAAGATCCGGCCCTTGCCCTTGCTCTCGTCCCAGCCCGCGAAGAGCGGGATGACGGCGAGCCCCTGCATGGCCATGCCGAGGTTGCCGCGGATCATGGTGGACAGGCGGTTCGCCTTGCCCTCCAGGGAGAGCGTGGCGCCCTCGACCTTCTCGAAGTGCTCCAGCTCCAGCTGGAAGAGCTTGACCATCTCCACGGCCAGACCCGCGGTGCCCGCGATGGCGACGGCGGAGTACTCGTCGGCCGGGAACACCTTCTCCATGTCCCGCTGCGCGATCATGTTGCCCATGGTGGCCCGCCGGTCGCCGGCGAGGACGACCCCGCCGGGGAAGGTGACCGCCACGATGGTCGTGCCGTGCGGGGCCTCGATGACGCCCTCGGGCAGCTTCCGGTGGCTCGGCAGCAGCTCCGGCTTGTGGGCGGACAGGAAGTCCAAGAACGAGGACGATCCCGGCGTCAGGAAGGCCGCCGGCAGACGCCCGGTGCTACGAGGGTTGGCTTCCACGCGATTCCTTCCGGGTGGGAGAGTCGGCCCGCCGTGGGACGCGCGGGCCGATCTTGCTTGCTGTGCACGGACCATACCCGTGCCATCGCCTGTCATCCGTCCCCGGACCCACGGCTTTCTCCGGGGCTCCGGGGACGGAGGTGTACAGGCGCGCGAGGCGGCTACTCGCCGCCCTTCTGCACGAAGCTTCGGACGAACTCCTCCGCGTTGGACTCGAGGACGTCGTCGATCTCGTCCAGCACGGAGTCCACGTCGTCGCTCAGCTTCTCCTGGCGTTCCTGGAGGTCGGAGCTCGCCTCCGTGGTGGTCTCCTCGACCTCCTCCGTGGATCGCGTCGCCTTCTGCTGTCCGCCGCCGGTGTCCTTGGTCGCCATATCCCTCACCCCGCTCGAATCGGCCCGCTCGGTTGAGTCCGTACAAGATCAGACCCTATAGGTCGGGTCTGACTTCGGCCCCGTGGTTTCCACTTCGCCCGGGCACTGTTTCCATGATTCCCAGTGCCGGGGCATTTCAGGCCCGCGTCGGGGCCCCGATCATCCGCCGGAGAGCACGCGGACGAGTTCCTCCGCCGTGCGGCAGCGGTCCAGGAGCGCTGCCACATGGGCCTTGGTGCCGCGCAGCGGCTCCAGGGTCGGGACGCGCTGGAGCGAGTCCCGGCCCGGCAGGTCGAAGATCACCGAGTCCCAGGAGGCGGCGGCGACGTCGTCGGCGTACTGCTCCAGGCAGCGGCCCCGGAAGTAGGCCCTGGTGTCCTCCGGAGGCGCCGTCTGGGCCTGCCGCACGTCGGTCTCGTCCAGGAGCCGCTTGATGCGTCCTCGGGCCACCAGGCGGTTGTACAGGCCCTTCTCGGGGCGCACGTCCGCGTACTGGAGGTCCACCAGGTGCAGGCGGGCCGCGTCCCAGTCCAGGCCGTCGCGCCGCCGGTAGCCCTCCATGACCTCCAGCTTGGCGATCCAGTCGAGCTCGCCGGCGAGGCTCATCGGATCGTTCTCGAGCCGGTTGAGGGTGTCCTCCCAGCGCGTGAGGACGTCCTTCGTCTGCTCGTCCGCGTCCGAGCCGTACCGCTCCTCCACGTACTTCCTGGCCAGCTCGAAGTACTCCATCTGCAACTGGACCGCGGTGAGCGTCCGGCCGCTGCGGAGCGTGACCAGGTACTGGAGGGTCGGGTCGTGCGAGACCTGGTGGAGCGTCTTGACCGGCTGGTCGACGGCGAGGTCGACGGTGATGAAACCGTCCTCGATCATCGAGAGCACCAGGGCGGTCGTGCCCAGCTTGAGGTAGGTCGAGATCTCCGACAGGTTCGCGTCGCCGATGATCACGTGCAGGCGGCGGTACCGCTCGGCATCCGCGTGCGGCTCGTCCCGGGTGTTGATGATGGGCCGCTTGAGGGTGGTCTCCAGACCCACCTCGACCTCGAAGTAGTCGGCGCGCTGACTGATCTGGAAGCCGTTCTTCCGGCCGTCCTGGCCGATGCCGACCCGGCCCGCGCCGGTCACGACCTGGCGGGAGACGAAGAACGGCGTCAGGTGGCGCACGATGTCCGAGAAGGGGGTCTCCCGCTTCATCAGGTAGTTCTCGTGCGTGCCGTAGGAGGCGCCCTTGTTGTCGGTGTTGTTCTTGTAGAGGTGGATCGGCTGGGCCCCGGGGAGCTGGGCGGCGCGTACGGCCGCCTCCGCCATGATCCGCTCGCCGGCCTTGTCCCAGAGGACGGCGTCGCGCGGATTGGTGACCTCGGGCGAGCTGTACTCGGGGTGGGCGTGGTCCACGTAGAGGCGTGCCCCGTTGGTGAGGATCACGTTGGCCAGGCCGATGTCCTCGTCGGTGAGCTGGCTCGAGTCCGCGACCTCGCGGGCGAGGTCGAAGCCGCGGGCGTCCCGCAGCGGATTCTCCTCCTCGAAGTCCCAGCGGGCGCGGCGCGCCCGGTGCATCGCCGCCGCGTAGGCGTTGACGATCTGGGACGAGGTGAGCATGGCATTGGCGTTCGGGTGTCCCGGGACGGAGATCCCGTACTCCGTCTCGATGCCCATTACTCGCCGTACGGTCATGCGGCCCTCCTTGCCCGGCGTCGCTCACAGTGCGCGACTCGGCGTTACCGAAGAGCCTAGAGCGGCTCAGCGCTGGTGGGGAGATCACTTGCGGTATTTCCCGTACCGCCGGAAGAAACCCGTGCTGCCGGGAGAAATCCTGGGACGGAATGCACCGGCTGCGGATGCCCGGTTTCCGGACATCCGCAGCCGGTGTGCGTTTCTACAGGTACTGACCGGTGTTGGCCACCGTGTCGATGGAGCGTCCCGTGTCCGCGCCCTGCTTTCCGGTGACGAGCGTACGGATGAACACGATCCGCTCGCCCTTCTTTCCGGAGATCCTGGCCCAGTCGTCGGGGTTGGTGGTGTTGGGCAGGTCCTCGTTCTCCTTGAACTCGTCCACGCAAGCCTGGAGGAGGTGGGAGACCCGGATGCCCTTCTGGTTGTGGTCGAGGAAGGCCTTGATGGCCATCTTCTTGGCCCGGTCGACGATGTTCTGGATCATCGCGCCGGAGTTGAAGTCCTTGAAGTAGAGGACTTCCTTGTCGCCGTTGGCGTACGTGACTTCGAGGAAGCGGTTCTCCTCGGATTCCGCGTACATCTGCTCGACGACCGACTGGATCATTCCGTGGGCGGCGGCGGCCTTGGAGCCGCTGTGCTCGGAGATGTCGTCCGTGTGGAGCGGCAGGGTGGCCGTGAGGTACTTCGCGAAGATGTCCTTCGCGGCCTCCGCGTCCGGACGCTCGATCTTGATCTTGACGTCGAGCCGGCCGGGCCGCAGGATCGCGGGGTCGATCATGTCCTCGCGGTTGGAGGCGCCGATGACGATGACGTTCTCCAGGCCCTCCACACCGTCGATCTCGGCGAGCAGCTGGGGGACGATGGTGTTCTCCACGTCCGAGCTGACACCGGATCCGCGGGTGCGGAAGAGGGATTCCATCTCGTCGAAGAAGACGATGACGGGGGTGCCCTCGCTCGCCTTCTCCCTCGCACGCTGGAAGACGAGGCGGATGTGCCGCTCGGTCTCGCCGACGTACTTGTTGAGGAGCTCGGGGCCCTTGATGTTGAGGAAGTAGGACTTCCCCGCGGGCTGGCCGGTCACCTCGGCGACCTTCTTGGCCAGCGAGTTGGCCACGGCCTTCGCGATCAGCGTCTTGCCGCAGCCCGGCGGCCCGTAGAGCAGGATGCCCTTGGGCGGTCGGAGTTCGTGCTCCTTGAAGAGGTCGGGGTAGAGGTACGGGAGCTCGACCGCGTCGCGGATCAGCTCGATCTGGTTGCCCAGACCGCCGATCTTCTCGTAGTCGACGTCCGGGACCTCTTCCAGAACGAGCTCTTCGACCTCGCTCTTGGGGATGACCTCGTAGACGTAGCCGGACCTGGAGTCGAGCAGCAGGGCGTCGCCGGGGCGGATGGTGACGTCCAGCAGAGGCTCGGCGAGCCTCACCACCCGCTCCTCGTCGGTGTGCCCGACCACCAGGGCGCGCTCGCCGTCCTCGAGGATCTCCTTGAGGGTGACGATGTCCCCGGCGCGCTCGAACTCCATGGCCTCGACCACGTTCAGCGCTTCGTTGAGCATGACTTCCTGGCCGCGCCGGAGCTCTTCGAGCTCGACGCTGGGACTCACGTTCACCCGGAGCTTGCGGCCCCCGGTGAAGATGTCGCACGTGCCGTCCTCGTTCACCTGTAGGAAGACACCGAAGCCGGCCGGCGGCTGTGCGAGCCGGTCGACCTCCTCCTTGAGGGCCACGATCTGGTCGCGGGCCTCACGGAGTGTATTGGCGAGCCGCTCGTTCTGCGCGGACACGCCGGCCAGGTTCGTCTGCAGCTCGACGATCCGCTCTTCGAGAATCCTCGTGTGTCGCGGAGAGTCGGCGAGCTTGCGGCGCAGGACGGCGATTTCCTGCTCGAGATAGGCAACCTGGCCGGCGGGGTCCTCAGACCCTCGCCCGGGCCGGATGCCGCGGTTGATGTCGTCGTCGTGGGCTGCCACGGTCCTCACCTCCTCCAAGGGGAGCTGGACGCTTCCTGACCCTACCTGCGTGGGTGGTGATTGAAACCCCTAGATCAAAAAGACTCCGGGCCGTGTCCGATCTTCACCCTTGCGCTTCCCCTCTCGCCAGAGGGAATACCCACCCTTTCGCGGTCTGAAAGCGGGCGGTTGTATCGTCGTCATGGGTCAACACCCTTCAGAGGTGGCCCGACTTACCCGCGCGAAGCAGAAACGGCAGGAGAAATGACCGTGCAGAACGAGGCCCCGGCGACGGGCGTCGAAGAGGCGCTGGAGGTCTGGATCGACCAGGACCTGTGCACCGGGGACGGGATCTGCGCGCAGTACGCTCCCGAGGTCTTCGAGCTGGACATCGACGGGCTCGCGTATGTGAAGAGCGCCGACGACGAGCTGCTCCAGGACAGTGGGGCGACGACGCGGGTTCCGCTGCCGCTGCTCCAGGACGTGGTGGACTCGGCGAAGGAGTGCCCGGGCGACTGCATCCATGTGCGCCGGGTCGCCGACAAGGTCGAGGTGTACGGCCCCGACGCGGAGTGACCGGTCAGGCGCTCCGCGCCTCGGTACGGGCGGTGCGGACGAACGTGCCGCCCTTCCAGGCCCAGCTGACCTGCTCCTTCTCGTCGGGGCAGCACCTGGGTACGTCCGGGGACGAGTAGCCGAGCAGCGTGGCGTGGACCGCTCCGTCGCGTACGGCGAGCTCGGTGATGTTCTTGTCCTGCGCCGGCGTGACGAGCGTGGCCACCACGCGCGCGGGGGCATCCGTACCCCTGCCCCGGGTGAGGACGTAGACGCCGCTCGGCGGTGTGCCGGAGCCGGCTTCGCAGTGCACGACCGCAACGGTCTCGGGGTTCCCGTCGCCGTCGAGGTCGCCGGAGACGCGCTTGGCGATCTTGTGGGGTGCTCCCCCGCAGTCCAGCGGGAAGGCGGCCGTGGCGGCCTCGGGAGCGGGTGCGGGGCTCGGGGCGGCGGGGGCCGCCGCGGTGGCTCCGGCGGGGCCCGGCTGGAGCAGTCCGGCGAGGGCGACGACCGCGGCGGTCGCCGTGGCGGTCGCCAGCCAGTGCGCCGGCCCGGCGTGGGTGTGCGCGAGGTCGGGCAGATCCGCGGGGTCCTGGGCGGCGGAGGGCTGCACGCGAGACGTCTCCTGTGGGGGCTGTGCGGAGGGTTTCGGGCATCGTGCCATACGTCACAGGGGGACGGAACAGGCGGGGTCGGCCTCGGCCGGCCGGCTTTCGGTGACGGCGAACATGAGGACGCCGCCGTCGAGTTCCCTCGCGTGGGCGGGGAACTCGGCGGCGGCGCGGCACGGGTGTCGGGGCGTCAGCCCCCGTACGGGGTGCGGGCCCTGGTTCCGGACGTCGGCATCGGTACGGGGAGCGGGCCCCGTTCGACGACTCAGCCCTTGTTGGGGCCTTCGTAGTCCTCGCCGTACGCGCCCTTGGCGGGGCGGCGGCGGCGCATCGGGGGCTCGACGCCGTCCGCGAGGCGACGGGCGGTGACGAGGAAGCCGGTGTGGCCGATCATGCGGTGATCGGGCCGGACGGCGAGGCCCTCGACGTGCCAGTTGCGGATCATGGACTCCCAGGGCTGCGGCTCGGCGTAGCAGCCGAACTCGCGGATGGACTCCACGGTGCGCGCGAGCTGGGTGGTCGTCGCCACGTAGCAGCAGAGGATGCCGCCGGGGACGAGGGCCTTGGAGACGGCCTCCAGGCACTCCCAGGGAGCGAGCATGTCCAGGATGACGCGGTCGACGTCCGTGTCGGACAGGTTGTCCTGGAGGTCGCCGACGGTCAGCTGCCAGGCCGGGTGGGGGCCGCCGAAGTAACGCTCGACGTTGCCCTTCGCGATCTCGGCGAAGTCCTCGCGGCGCTCGTAGGAGTGCAGCATTCCGCTGTCTCCGATGGCGCGCAGGAGGAAGCTGCTCAGCGAGCCCGAGCCCACGCCCGCTTCCACGACGCGCGCGCCGGGGAAGATGTCGGCGAAGGCCAGGATCTGACCCGCGTCCTTGGGGTAGACCACGGCTGCGCCGCGGGGCATGGACAGGACGTAGTCGGGGAGCAGGGGGCGCAGCGCGAGGTAGGCGACGTTTCCGGTGGTGCGGACAACGCTGCCCTCGGGGGCGCCGATCAGTTCGTCGTGCGGGAAAGAACCCTTGTGGGTGTGGAAGTTCTTTCCCTCTTCGAGCGTGAACGTGTAGTGACGGCCCTTGGGGTCGGTCAGCTGAACCTGGTCCCCGACCTTGAAGGGCCCGCGTCGGCGGGCGGCACCGGTCGGTTCGGACATGTGAACAGAGTACCGGGGTTACGAAGACGGTCGCGCCATGGCCCGGACGAACGCGCGCTCCACGTCGGTGGTGGCGAGGACGCCGTAGATCTCCCCGGCGTCCTCGACGACGAGGTACTCCGTGGCGGGGCTGGCGCGGAGGTGGTCGAGGAGGGGCTGTCCCGCGAGCTCGGCGGGGACGCGCATGCCCTCGGTGAGGTCCTGGGCGAGGGTGCTGACGGCGACCCAGGGCCGGCGGTGCTCGGGGACGGCGGCGATGGCGGCCTCGCGGACGATGCCGGTCGGGTCGCCGCCGGTGTCGACGACGACGAGGGCGCGGGCGCCGGCCTCGTTGGCACGGCGGAGGCCTTCGGAGAGGGGGGTGGAGGGTTCGACGGGGATGGCGCGCCGGGTGAGCGTGCGGGCGCGGAGCTCGGGGAGGTGTTCGCGGAGCCGGGCCATCCGGAGGCTGTTGCCGGCGCCGGTCCAGATGATCGCGGCCAGGATGGCGGCGAGGAGGGCGTCGGTGACGGTGTTGAGGCCGCTGATGTCGTCGGTGGCGTTGCCGAGGAGGCCGGTGCGGGTGAGCAGCGGCAGTCCGACGAGGACGAGGACGGCGAGGGCGCGGCCGACCCAGGCGGCGGCGACGGTGCCGCTCATGGGCTTGCCGGTGATCTTCCAGACGACGGCGCGGAGCATGCGGCCGCCGTCGAGGGGAAGGCCGGGGAGCAGGTTGAAGGCGGCGACGATCAGGTTGGAGATCATCAGGCCGGCGAGGAGGACACCGGGGACGGTGCCGGGCTCGACGGCGTACAGGGAGAGGTAGAACACGCCGGCGAGGACGAGGGAGAAGAGCGGGCCGACGAAGGCGAGGACGAATTCGCGGCCGGGGGTCTCGGTCTCCTTCTCGATCTCGGAGACGCCGCCGAAGAACTGGAGCTGGATGCGGCGCACGGGCAGTTTGAACCGGAGCGCGGCGATCGTGTGGGCCAGTTCGTGGACGAGCACGGAGGCGTAGAAGGCGACCGCGAAGAAGAGGGAGACGAGGTAGCGGGCGGCGCCGAGTTCGGGCAGGACCCGCTCGATCTGGTCGCCGAAGACCCAGGTGATGAGAGCGGCGACCAGGAACCAGCTGGGTGCGACGTAGACGGGCACGCCGAAGGGGCGGCCCATGAGGATCCCGCCGCCGGGCTCCTCGGTCCGCTGCGGCTTGCGCTCGTCCTGGTTCACGGGTTCCTTTCGTCGCGACGTGTGACCCACGTCGGTGCGTCACGGTTCGATCATGCAGTGCGACGGGGTCCCAGGTCGATGGTATTCCGCCCGTTGTCGGTGGCGGGTCGTAGGGTCTCTGTCATGAGTACGAGCGAGCAGGTGCCGGTGGAGCCCCGGGCGCCCATGTCGTTGTCGCCGTCGCGGGCGAGCGATTTCATGCAGTGTCCGCTGCTGTACCGGTTCCGGGTGATCGACCGGCTGCCGCAGAAGCCGAGCGCGGCGGCGACGCGGGGCACGCTGGTGCACGCGGTGCTCGAGCGGCTCTTCGACGACGAGGCGGCGGAGCGGACGGCGCCGCGGGCGAAGGCGATGGTTCCGGGGCAGTGGGAGCGGCTCCTGGAGTCGAAGCCGGAGCTGGGCGAGCTGTTCGCGGAGGATCCGGACGGGGAGCGGCTCGCGGGCTGGCTCGGCGAGGCGGAGCGGCTGGTCGAGCGGTGGTTCACGCTGGAGGACCCGACGCGTCTGGAGCCGGCCGAGCGCGAGCTGTTCGTGGAGACGGAGCTGGATTCCGGGCTGCGGCTGCGCGGGGTGATCGACCGCGTCGATGTCACGCCGTCGGGTGACGTGCGGATCGTCGACTACAAGACGGGCAAGGCGCCCCGGCCGGAGTACCGCGAGGGCGCGCTGTTCCAGATGACGTTCTACGCGCTGGTGGTCTGGCGGTTGAAGCGGGTGCTGCCGCGGCGGTTGCAGCTGGTCTATCTGGGCAGTGGGGACGTGCTGACGTACGACCCGGTGGAGGCGGATCTGCTGCGGGTGGAGCGGAAGCTCCTGGCGCTGTGGGACGCGATCCGGCTGGCGACGGAGACGGGTGACTGGCGGCCGAGGCCGACGAAGCTCTGCGGCTGGTGCGACCACCAGGAGGTCTGTCCGGAGTTCGGCGGGACTCCCCCGGTGTACCCCCTGAAGATCGTTTCCGCGCGCCCGCCGGAGTCGGGCGAATCCGGGCAGGGCAGAATGGACCCGGCGCCGCCGGCACCGTGACAGCGGCCCGTCTCGTGAGCCCGACCCACCCCGTAACCCTGCCCGCCCCGTGAAGGAGCCCTTGTGACGATCCGCGTCCTCCTGGTCGACGATCAGCCGCTGCTGCGCACCGGCTTCCGGATGATTCTGGAGGCGGAGCAGGACATCGCGGTGGTGGGCGAGGCCGGTGACGGTCTCCAGGCGCAGGAGCAGGTGCGCGCGCTGCAGCCGGACGTGGTGCTGATGGACATCCGCATGCCGCGGATGGACGGGGTGGAGGCGACGCGGCAGATCACCGGTCCCGGCCGGGACGGTCCGGCGAAGGTGCTGGTGCTGACCACGTTCGATCTGGACGAGTACGTGGTGGAGGCGCTGCGGGCGGGCGCGAGCGGCTTCCTGCTGAAGGACGCCCCGGCGAACGAGCTGGTGCAGGCGATCCGGGTGGTGGCGGCGGGTGAGGCGATGCTGGCGCCGTCGATCACGCGTCGGCTGCTCGACAAGTACTCGGCGCATCTGCCGACGGGCGAGGAGCAGATGCCGGACACGCTGGGCACTCTGACCGATCGTGAGGTCGAGGTGCTGAAGCTGGTGGCGCGGGGCCTGTCCAACGCGGAGATCGCGGCGGATCTGTTCGTCAGCGAGACGACGGTGAAGACGCACGTGGGCCATGTGCTGACGAAGCTGGGGCTGCGGGACCGGGTGCAGGCCGCGGTGTACGCGTACGAGAGCGGTCTGGTGCGGCCCGGCGGTAACCAGTAGCACGGTCGACAGGTACGGCGGAGGGGCCCGGCGCGCCCCCGGGGGGGGGCCGGGCCCCGGGTTTAAAACCCGGGTGAGAGGGTATAGAAGTCGTAGGGGGGTGAGGCGGGGCGCCTGGGGCCCGCCCCCCGGGGGACGCGCG